>JAYUUU010000118.1:0-9493 GCA_043754395.1 Vicinamibacteria bacterium | reverse complement strand
GCAGCCCTGTGGCCTTACCGCCAGTTCGCGCTGGCACTCAACTTCTTCTTCACTGCAGGGGCGCGACGTGCCCTGGCCTCGTGGGCGATCGCGAGCCTCTTCGTCTTCGGCGCGGTCGCCTCTGGAAACTCGGCCCTCGCCGACCGAAAGGCACTCGCGGGAAACAACATTCTCGGTATCCCTGTGACCCTCGCGGCCCCCACCGCACCTTCGGGCAGCGCGGCGGCTCCTGCGAAGGGCTCGATCGAAGAGCAGCTCGCCGAGGCGCGTGCTGAAGCGAAGAAGTGGAAAGACACCCTCGACGACGGCCGGCGGCTCGAGATCTATCTGAATCAGAAGGCGCGGGACGACTTCAACAAGGCCGCGCCGGCGCAGATCGACCTCGGGCACTCGCCTTTCCAGGGGCCCAAGGACGCGCCCATCACGGTGGTGAGTTATTCCGACTTCATGTGCCCGTTCTGCCGCGACCTCGCCATGGGCCTCAAGAACTTCCTGCCCACCGCAGGGAATCAGGTGAAGTCCGTCTACAAATACTTCCCTCTGGACCGCACCTGCAACCCAAGCGTCGGATCGACGCTCCATCCGGGTGCTTGTGAACTCGCACTCGGAGGCATCTGCGCGGAGGACAGCGGACGGTTCTGGGAGTTCCACGACAAGGTCTTCTCCCAGCAGCGCTGGGACAAGGCGACGCGCGAGGACGTTTTGAAGATCGGCGCCTCGGTGGGACTCGATGGCGCGAAACTCGGCGTGTGCATGGACCAGGCCGCGACCCGTGGACGACTCGCGAAGGACATCGAAGAGGGCACGCGCGTCGGTGTGGGGTCCACTCCCACACTCTTCCTGAACAGTCGCAAACTCGATTCACCCGGCGTCTTCCCCCTCGCCCTCGACGAAGAGCGAAAACGGCTCAACCTGAAGCCTCCCGCGAGAGCGGCGCAAGACGATTAGTCTCACCCCCGCGGCTTCCATGCCGAAGGAGAAGAATCATGACGAGCACAACGCTCCATCCTCCCGACGTGATTACCGGGGGGAAACTCGAAATCAAGGTCACGCGCGTGCCCCGCACCCGCGTGCTGCCGCCCGCGAGCGAACTTGGTTTTGGAAAGATCTTCACCGATCACATGTTCGCGATGGACTACGAAGAGGGCAAGGGCTGGTACGACGCGCGGATCGTGCCCTACGGACCGATCGCCCTTGATCCGGGAGCCTCAGCACTCCACTACGGCCAGGCCATGTTCGACGGGCTCAAGGCGTTCCGCGCGAAGGACGGGCGCGTTTTGATGTTCCGCGGCAAGAGGCACGCGGCGCGCCTTGCCGATGGCGCGCCCCGGCTCGGCATGGTGGCGCCCGACGCTGAGACAATCCACAACGCCATGCTGGCGCTCGTCAACCTGGAGCGCGACTGGGTTCCCAAGGAACCCGGAACCTCGTTGTATCTGCGTCCGACCCTCATCGGAACCGAAGGGTTCCTGGGCGTACGCGCTGCGAAGAAGTACATGTTCTTCATCATCCTGTCTCCGGTGGGCGCCTACTACCCGGATGGCATGAAGCCGGTGCGCATCTGGGTGGAGAAGTCCTACATCCGCGCGGCCAAAGGCGGCCTCGGGGCCGTGAAGGCCGGGGCCAACTACGCGGCCAGTCTTTTCGCGGCCACCGACGCGCAGAAGCGGGGCTATGCCCAGGTGCTCTGGCTCGATGCGATCGAACATCGCTATTGCGAGGAAGTGGGCGTCATGAATCTCTTCGTCCAGTTCAAGGATGAGATCGTGACCGCGCCGCTTGGCGGAACCATCCTCGCGGGCGTTACCCGCGACAGCACCATGACCCTGCTGCGCGAGTGGGGCTATACCGTGAATGAACGGCGTTACGCGTTTGACGAGATCGTGGAAGCGAAGAAGAACGGAACACTCGGTGAGGTCTTCGGCACGGGCACCGCGGCGGTCGTCTCTCCGGTCGGGGAGTTCGGCCACAAGGACGGATCCGTCCAAACCTCCGACGGGTCGATCGGACCTCTCGCTCAGCGCCTGTACACCGCACTCACTTCCATCCAGTACGGCGAAAGCCCGGACCCGCTCGGCTGGACGGAAGAAGTCAAGGGTGTTGCGTAAACTCCCGAGCGTCGTCTCCTCAACCCCCTCTTTCTTCAGGAATCATGAACTCCACTTCACTCACCCCCAAGAAGCCCCTCTTCCGCGGTATGTCTCTCGCCGCTCTCGCGGCCGTGGTCGCCATTTCCGGCCTGGCCTTGGCGCAGGACAAGGCGAAGACTGCCCCTGCGACGCCTGCGGCTCCCGCGGCCACTGCGGCGCCCAAGTACAAGACCAACGTGAAGGGCCCGGCGGACGCGCCCATCAAAGTGGTCGAGTTCGCTGACTTCATGTGCGGCGGCTGCCAGATGGCCTCGGGCGCGCTGCGCGCCTATTTCGACCAGCAGGGGAACGACATCAGCCTGACCTTCAAGAACTTCCCGCTCGAGAAGACCTGCAACCCCGGAATCGGCCAGACCATCCACAACGGCGCCTGCGAACTGGCGCTTGGGGCCATTTGCGCATCCGAGCTCGAGCTGTTCTGGCCCTATCACGACCGCATCTTCTCCAGGGTCTGGCAGACCGCGACCCGCAAGGACGTCATCGAGAACGGCGTCGCCGTCGGCATGAACAAGGCCAAGCTCGAAGCGTGCATGGCTTCCCCCGCCGCGAACTCCAAGCTCGCTCTTCAGATCAAAGACGCGTTCGAGGTCCAGGTGGGCGTGACGCCGACCCTCGTGGTGAACGGCAAGAAGCTTCAGGCCACCAATCAGTTCGCGAACGCGGTCGAAGAAGAGCGGAAGAAGCTCGCGGCCGCGAAGACGAAGTAACGCCGCCGCCCGCGCACCGTCAGGGCGCGTCGGCCACCACCAGAAGGCGCGAGGGTAGAAAGGCGCTCCGGGCCACTCGCGCGCGCTTGAAACCGGCGCGCTCGAGCCAGCCGACATAGTCGGCTCCCGAGAAGCAAGCGCCGTTCGAGGTGATCCGGAAGAAGAGAGCCGCCGCGTCCCCCGCGGCCTCGGGTGGCGCCCCTTCCGGGGGCGCCTCGATGTCGAAGACACCGATCGATCCTCCGGAGACAAGGGCCCGCCGCGCGCGGCCGAGAATTTCGAGATTCACCTCGGGCGTGAAATGGTGGAGGATGTTGGCGAGCACCACCACATCAGCGCCCTCGCCGTATTCGTCCTTGAGCAGATCCGCCTCACGGAACGAAACCACGTCCGTGATGCCGGCCTGTTCCGCGAGCTTCCGCGCCTCGGGAATCGCTTCACGCTTCTCGAGCACGATCGACCGAAGGCCCGGGTGCGCGCGGCAAAGTGCGGCTCCCACCAGGCCATGCGAGCCCGCCACATCAAGACACAGCCGCGCTCCGTCCCGCACGCGGAGCTCCTTCGCCACGAAGGCGGCGAAGTCGCGAGCGCCTTCCGCCATCGCTCGCTGATAGAGACCCCACTCCGAGCCCTGAAGGCTTCGGTGAATCTCGACACCTTTGCCTGTTTTCAATACGTCATCCAGCCGGCTGATCCAATCCCACTGCGGCGCTCCGAAGGCGACGAAGTCTCCAAGCGGGTTCGTGGCTCCCGGGCCGAAGTGTTTGAGGCCGAGCCGCGACAAAGACCAGAGGCCGCCTCGACGCTTTACGTAACCCATCGAGACCAGCAAACGAAGGACGAGATCGAGGCATGATGCGTCGAGGCTCAGGTGTTTCGCGATCTCTGAAGTGGCAGCGGGCTTTTCGCCCAGCGCCTTGAACACGGAGGCGCGCTCGGCGGCGATGAGGGCGCGCGCTTGAAGGGGTGCGATGAGCACGTCCAGCATGGGATAGGGCACGACACCCAGGGCGACCGCGAGCCGTTCTTTTAATCCTCGGGGGATGGTTCCGTAGCGCATCGACTTCCAAGCTTCAGTCTGTCATTAGGTGAGCGTGAGTGGCAGGCCCCGCCGAATTTGGAGCGTGCCAATTCAAGGATGAAACCTGCGGCGATCTGGAACTCCCCGCCTGCTAATCTCCGCGAACTCCCTTGATCTACCTGATCCTCGCGTATTGCGTCCTCCAGGTCGTTCTCGGTTTGTGGCTTGGCCGCAAGGTGAAGAGTTCTGGAGATTTCTTCGTGGCCGGCCGATCTTTGTCCCCGGGCCTCCTCTTCTCCACCCTGGTCGCGGCGAACGTGGGTGCGGGGTCGACGGTGGGTGCGGCGGGGCTTGGGTACAGCAACGGCATCTCCGCGTGGTGGTGGGTGGGGTCGGCGGGTGTCGGCTCTTTGATCATGGCCTTCACGGTGGGCCCTCGAATCTGGAAGATCGCGAGCGACCATGGGCTCAAGACCTCCGGCGACTTTCTCGAATGGCGTTTTTCCCGCAACCTTCGAGGCGTCGTTTCGTCTCTGCTTTGGGCGGGCACCATCTCGATTCTCTCCGGCCAGCTGATTGCCCTCGCGTGGGTCCTGAATGTGGTCGCCGGCCTCGACAAGACCACCGGCGTGATCATTGGCGCGGTGGTGGCGACTGTCTACTTCACCGCGGGCGGTCTGCTGAGCTCGGCCTGGATCAACTTCATGCAGCTCGGCGTGATGGTGGTGGGTTTTTTCGCCGCGATACCCTGGGCACTCTCCAAAACCGGGGGGTTCGCCGGGCTTCAGGCCGCGACCGTCGACCCGGCGGGATATTGGAACTTCTTCTCGAATGGCGCCTCCGGAATCCACTATCTGGCGCTGCTCGCTCCAGCCTTCGTGATCTCTCCCGGCTTGATCCAGAAGGTCTATGGCGCTCGGGACGCCGCAACGGTTCGAAAAGGCGTCGCCTGGAACGCGGGAGCGCTTTTTATCTTCGCCTTCGTCCCGCCACTGATCGGGATGATCGCGCGCGCGCTGCATCCAAACCTCTCGGCTCCCGAGCTCGCCATGCCGACGATCTTCATGGAGGATCTGCCGGTGTGGTTCGGCGCGCTCGGTCTCGCCGCGGTTGTCTCCGCGGAGATCTCGACCGCCGATGCCGTTCTCTTCATGTTGTCGACCTCGTTGTCGCAAGACCTCTACAAGGGCTTCATAAACCGGAACGCGTCGGACTCGGAAGTGTTGCGGGTGGCCCGTGCCGCCGCCATCCTTGGCGGCATATTGGGCGTCCTCGTCGCTCTCAAGGCGTCGACGGTGATCGGTGCTCTCGGCATCTTCTATTCGCTGCTTTCGGTGAGTCTCTTCGTGCCCGTGGTCCTCGGCCTCTATGTCCCCAAAGCGGACAGCCGCAATGCCTATGCCGCCATCCTCTTCGGTGTAGGCACTCTCCTCGCGGTGCAGTTCGCGACGAACGGGAAGGGATACGGCATCTGGTCCCCATCCCTTCTGGGCCTCCTGGCCTCAGCACTTGGCGGAGCGCTCTCCCTGCTTCTCTTCCGCCGGTCTCCTGAAACTTCAACCATAAGAACCAAGAACACAAAAGCATGAACACCGCCTCCCTCTTCCGACTCGACTCCCAAATAGCCGCAATCGTCGGCGCCGGCTCCGGCATCGGCGAAGCTACCGCGCGCATGGCCGCGGATCTCGGCGCCCATGTGGTCTGTCTCGACGTGAACGCTCAAAGCGTCGAAGCGACGGCGAATGCGATCAAGGCCGCGGGGGGTAAGGCGGAGAGCGCGGTCATCGACATTCGTGACGGCACCCTCGTCAAGAAGTGCTTCGACGACATCAACGCCCGGCTCGGCGGCCTGCATGTCGTGGTCTGCACTCCGGCGATCAACGTGCGCAAGAAGATTCTCGACTACACGGAAGAGGAGTTCGATCGAGTCATGGCCGTCAACATGCGCGGCAACTTCAACGTCTTGCAGTCGGCGGGAAGGATCATGACCGCTCAGAAGAGCGGCAGCATCGTTTTGTATTCCTCGATCCGCTCGCAGACCGTCGAGCCCGGCCAGTCGGCTTACGCTGCGACGAAGGCGGGCATCCTGCAGATGGTGAAGACCGCCGCATCCGAGTTCGGCCCCGCGGGCGTGCGGGTGAATGCGATCGGACCGGGCGTCATCGACACACCGCTAACCGCGCAGATCAAGAACAACACGGCCTGGTACGAGGCTTATGCGGCCAAGAGCATCATGAACCGCTGGGGCAAGCCCGATGAGGTAGCGGCCGCGACTTTGTTCCTCTGCGCTCCCGCGGCGAGCTACATCACGGGAACCATCCTCTTCGTCGACGGCGGCTGGACCGCCCACGACGGACGCTTCACCCCGCCCGGTATGTAGAAACGGTCTCTATTCATGATCCGACACTTCCTTGGTCTATTGATTCTGCTGGCCGTCTCGGTGCCGGCCTTCGCCGCGCCCGCGGAATGGACCCCCGGCAAAGCCGCGAAGATCCCCGGGGCTCCGGACATCGAACACTCTGTCTGGAGAACGGCCCGCACCCCCGGCGGTCCCTTCGATCACATCGAGCTTCACCGGTACCGCGCGAAAGGCACGCCGTTCGCCACCCTGCTCTATCTGCCGGGCACCAACATGAACGGTGAGATCGCTCTTGAAAGCGAGGATCACAACCTGTGGATCTTCATGGCGCGGCGAGGTGTCGAGGTTTTTACACTCGACTACAGGACGCGCTTCTCCTCCGCGGTCACAGACGTCAAGACGCTCGGCTCCCTGAAGGAGTGGACCACGGAAGCCTTCGTCTTTGACATCAAGGCCGCGAGCGCACTCGCCCGCGCGGAAAGCGGACGTGCCCAGCTTTATGTCGCGGGTTTCTCCCGGGGTGTTTTCCTCGCCTATGCCTACGCCTGCGCCGAACCCTCAGCGGTGGCGGGGCTCATAGCCCTCGATGGGCAGTTCAAGTCTCACGCCCCGAAAGCGCAGTATGCGATGGAAGCGGATCTCAAGAAGCTCGAAGACAGCGGGGCCTGGGCGAACGACGTGTCGGGGCGCCTCGGCTGGGAGGGACGCCAAAAACTGATGCGCGCGGCCGCCGAGAATCCGAACGCGCCGGCGACCGATGCCAAATACAAGACCATCGGTGAACAGCTTTCGAACCTGCTCCAGTTCGCGTGGGGACCAGGTGCCCTCGCCAATCCTCTGGGCGGCCAGTCGAAGCCCGAGGTACTCGGTCGCCTTCTCGCCGGATACGACCGCTTCTACCCCGCGGTTCAGGATTTAGACGCCCGCCGCATGGCCGACCGCGACGACGACCCGGCCACTTCTCTAGACGACCTTTGGGGCGAGATGAAGATGCCCATCCTCTACTTCGGCAACGCGCGCATGCCGGGCGACTGGCTCCTAAACGGCATCTATTCCGCCCAGAAGAGCGGATCTCCGGACGTCACCATCCACGTTCTCGAAGGCTACGGCCATCTCGACGTGCTCGTGTCCGAGCAGGCGAAGCGCGAAGTGTTCGAACCGATGTTTGGCTGGATCAAGAGCCGCGCGGCAAAGCCGTGATCGGCGTTTGACAGCGATACCGCCTAGGGATTAGACATCTCGCACACCTCGCCCGGGCGGATTTGAAACGTTCCAAAATCTTTCAAGAAGTCACCCACCAGTTCCAATTAGGAGTTCCCAACATGCGTCAGATCTCTCTCCGAGCCGGGCTCGCCTTGGTTCTTGGGTGCGCCCTGGGGCTGCTGGCCCCAAGCCTCGCCCATGCTCAGGCCACCGGTTCCATCTCCGGCACCGCCAAGGATGAATCAGGCGCGGTTCTCCCCGGCGTCACCATCGAGGCGACGAACGTGGGCACCAACAGCGTCAGGACCGCGACCACCGGATCCGACGGCTTCTACACCATTCCTCTCGTGCAGCCGGGCTCCTATACCGTGCGCGCCTCGCTCACGGGCTTCTCGGGTTTCTCGAGAAGCGGCGTCAAGGTGAGCGTATCCGAGACCTCGCTCGTCAACGTTTCGATGAAGGTCGGGGGGCAGTCCGAGACCGTGGACGTGAGCGGCGAAGCGCCGCTCATCGAAACCGGCAACGCCACCCTCGGCATCGTCATCGATGAGAAGAAAGTGGTGGACCTGCCGCTCAACGGCCGCAACTTCACCCAGCTCGGCACGTTGATTCCCGGCGTCGTCGCCCCGCCCGCCGGGCTCGGCGGGCAGGCCGGCGATGCGACACCAGGGGGATTCGGTAACGCCACCGGCGGGTTCAACGTGAACGGCATGCGCAACCAATCCAACAACTTCTTGATGGACGGCGCGACCAACAACGACACCTTCAACACCGGGTTCGTGCTGCGTCCGCCCCCTGACGCGATCGAAGAATTCAAGATCCTGACCAATGCGTTCTCCGCCGAGTACGGCCGTAACGCGGGTTCGGTCGTCAACGTCGTGACCAAGTCGGGCAGCAACACCGTGACCGGCGCGGCTTGGGAGTTCAATCGTGACGATGCGCTGATGGCGCGCAACTACTTCGCGCCCACGACCCAGCCCAAGCCAGTACTCAAGCAGAATCAGTTCGGCGGCGCGGTTGGCGGTCCGGTGATCAAGAACCGGGTGTTTGGTTTTGGATTTTACGAGGGGTATCGCAACGACAGCGGCATCACCACCAATATCGTGGTGCCCTCGAACGCGCAAAGACGCGGCGATTTCTCCGCCTCGGCCGCGGCGGTCCGTGACCCGCTGACCGGCCAGCCGTTTCCGGGCAACGTCATCCCGGCCGATCGCATCAGCGCCGCCGCGACCAAACTGCTCAACGATTTCGTGCCGCTGCCGAACTCCGCCGGCAACCGCTACATCGTGTCGCCGACCGTGACCGACGTGCGTGACATGTTCGGCGCGCGATTCGACTATCAACTCCGCGGCAATCAGAGCGTGCTCGGCCGGTACATGCGCAGCACCACCGATCGCCAGACGCCGCGGGTGGTAGCCCCGGTCGACCAACGGGCGCTCGCCACGTTGCAGGACGGCATGGTGTCGCACAACGTCGTGATCAGCTCGACGCTGATCAACCAGGCGCGCTTCTCGATCAACCGGATTACCGCGAATCCGGCGGTGACGAGCGGTCTCAGTCCGCGCAACTACGGCATCAACCTGTCCAATACCAACCCGCTCGCCGCGGGCCTGCCGTCCTTCGTGGTCACGGGATTTTTCGGGGGCGGTGCCGCCGCCCTCGGTGACCCGCAGCAGCCGTTCGTGAATCGCGTCAATCACGTCTGGCAGGCGGCCAATGATGTCACGTGGATCCGCGGCCGGCATGCCTTGAAGTTTGGCGGCGACGTGCGCCGCGAAGCGATGCGCATCGCGTTCATCAACCGGCCGAACGGCGACCTGACGTTCAGCGGCGGGATCACCGGCAACGCCGCGGCCGACTTCCTCCTCGGACTGCCGGCGCAGGCGCGCGCGACCACCACGCAGGCGATCCAGGAGGGCTATGGCTGGCTGTTTGCCGCCTATGCGCAGGACGAGTTCCGTGTCACCTCGCAGCTGACCATCAACCTCGGCGTCCGCTACGAATTGCCGACGCCGTTCATCGACATCAATGACGCAATCACCGGCTTCCACAC
>JAYUUU010000117.1:0-2452 GCA_043754395.1 Vicinamibacteria bacterium | reverse complement strand
AGCTATGGCCTTCGCGGTATCGGGATCGTCCTCGACATCGATGAGCCGGCCGTCCTTCGTGCGAACGTCATGATGGCGCTTTGGCTCTCGATGTTTGGGTGCGGCCTGCGGCGGACGTCCGCCTTGCCCCTGCTTGTCGCGGCGAGGCTTGGCGCGCCCGTCACCTCGGCCCGTTTTCGGCGGACGCGAACCTCCACCTTCGTGATGCGCCTTCCGCTCGCGGGGAGGCGCGTCTTCGCCTCGAGCAGCGTCTTTGGCTTCCGGCGCATCCTTGGGCTCGGCCGATCCATGCGAGAGTGCGGCTCCTCCGGCCTTCGGGCCCCTGCGCCCACGACGTCCGCGGCTCCTATCCCCTTTCGAGCGGCCCTCGGGCGTCGATTCGCCCGATGGCGCATCAGACGGCGGGGCCGACCCCGGGTCTTTGGACCCTTCGGGCTTCTCTTCGTCGGACATTCGATTTTTTCTTTCGGACTCGCGAATTGTGGGTGCGGATCGACGCGATCAACGCACCTGGGCGAGAGACAGGCGGGGTGGGTACTTCGTCTTTTAGGAGGGAATGAGAAGCGATCTTAAGAATGAGACGCTGAAAGTGCAAACCGGGATCAAATGAGCAGGGGACGGATGGCGACGAGTTCGCTCTTCAGTTCCTCGCAGCTTGTGTGGCGCTTGCCCGGCTCCTTCTCGATCAGCTTCATGATGACTTTGGCGAGCGGCTCCGGAATCGCCTCGTTGTACTCGCGGGGAGACTGGGGGACAGTCTCCATGTGCATGCGGATCAGGGTCATCAGGTCCGGGAGGCCAAACGGCGTGCGCTGCGCGAACACCTCGTAGGCCACCATGCCCAGAGAATAGAGGTCGGCCCTGTGGGTAACGCCGCTGTAGTCGGAGATCTGCTCGGGCGAGATGTAGGCGGGAGTGCCGAGAATGGCGCCGCTCGCGGTGGCCCCGGGAGCACTCACCACCTTGGCGATGCCGAAGTCGAGAATCTTCACCACGTCGGTGGAGGTGACGAAGCAGTTCTCGGGCTTGATGTCGCGATGGACGATGCCCTTCTCGTGGGCGGCTCCAAGGCCGTCGCAGATCTGGATCATGTAGTCGAGCCCCTTCGAGAGGGACAGACCCGCGATCATCTTGTCCCGGAGGTCGATTCCCTGCAGGAGTTCCATGGTGATGTAGCGGAAGCCCTGATGCGAACCCAGCTCATGGACGCGGACGATGTTCTGATGGGTCAGCTCGCGCGCCATTCTGAGTTCACGTCTGATCCGCCGGTCCGCGTTCTCATCCGGGATCGCCTGCAGGAAGGCCTTCAGGGCGATGTGATCGCCGAGAACCGTATCGAGCGCCTTGAAGATGGCCGACGTGCCGCCGCGACCGATGCGCTCAACCAGTTTGTAGCGCCCCTCGACCAGCGTTCCCACGGAGAAGACGCCCGCTATTGGAACCCGCCCGGGGGCAGAGACCAGATCCTCGGGATCCGGGAGCCGGGGCGCTTCCGGCAGGTCGGGGAGAAGAGCGAGGCCGTCTTGTTGCGGGCGTACCTTGAGGGTGTCGCGGATCTGGCCCGCGATCGGGTGGGAGGGATTCGCGGCGAGGAGCGCGTTTGAAACCTGACGCGCGTTTTCGCGCAGACCTTTCTTCAAGTAGAGGTGTGCCAGCAACGTGAGCGCATCGAGCTCGGCGGTGTCATGGGACGGGAGGAGAAGGAAAGGGGTGACGAACTGGTCGAGAGAGAACGGGATATCCCCCTCCTCGCTCGCGAGACGAATCGCGGTGACGCAGGCCGTGCGATACGTGGGAACCGTCGCTTCGATGCCCACAAGGGCTTCGATCGCTCGACGCCTTTCGCCTCCCACGCTGAACGAGAGGGAAGCTTCAAGCGGAAGATGCGCCCTCAGGAACATCTCGCCCGCTTCAATGTGGCGCTCGAGCTGCCGGGCGAGCCGGGCCGCCTCCGCATAGTGACCGAGCCAGGCTCTCAGGCGGAACGCGAGCTCGGGGTACCCCGAGGATTCGGCGAGGGCCGCGGCGGCGAGGCTCACCGCCTGCCCGCACTCGTCGGCTACCAGAAGTGCCAGGTCGATCGGAAGGCGCACCATGATCTGCGCGGCCGCGCGCACTTCGCCGCCCCGGGAGAAAAGGCCCACCGCGCGCCGCGCCATGGGTAGGTGGACCTTGGGAAGTTCTTCGGTCCCAACGGGCAGGGTGATCGCGATCAGGGAAGCCGCGTCGAGAAACCGTGACTCGCTCTCAAGCTGCTGGACGTGGCCTAAAAGGCTGACTTTCTTCGAGTCCGAATCGTCCTCGCGGGCGGCCTTGCCTTCGTCGCTCACTGTTCGTTACTCACTCGTAGTGGCTCACTGATCGTCTCGGGGCATCTCGGCGAGCCGGCGCCGCAAGCCTTCGGGCACGCGAGCGAACGCGACCGCCTCGTCCGAAGTCACGAGACGCTCTT
>JAYUUU010000116.1:0-2183 GCA_043754395.1 Vicinamibacteria bacterium | reverse complement strand
GGGAAGAAGGACCTCTATCCAGCACAACTCTCGGGCGGCCAGCAGCAACTGGTGGGAGTGGCGCGTGCGATCGTGGCGAAGCCCAAGCTGATTCTCGCGGACGAGCCCACGGGGAACCTTCACTCCGATCAGGGTCGCGAAATCATGGAGCTTTTCAAGAAACTCAATGAGGAAGGCTCGACGATCATTCAGGTCACACACTCGGAAACTAACGCCACCTATGGGAATCGGGTCATTCGTTTGAAGGACGGCTGGCTCGCCTCGGCGAGCTAACGCCCCCCCCATATAATCGGTGGTTCTGTGAGCTCATTTCCCCGCATCCTTGTCGCCGACGATCAGCAGGACGTCCTCGAGGCTTTGAGGCTGCTGCTCAAGTCCGAGGGTTTCGTCATGGAGACCGCGGGGTCTCCGGCCGCCGCGTGGGCGGCTCTTGAGGGCCGCGAATTCGATGTCGCCCTGATCGACCTCAACTACACCCGCGACACGACCTCAGGGCGCGAGGGCATGGACCTGCTCGCCCGGATCCGCGAACTGGATGAGACGCTCCCCGTGGTCGTCATGACCGCCTGGGCGAGTGTCAGCCTTGCGGTTGAGGCCATGCGAAACGGCGCGCGCGACTTCGTCAGCAAGCCCTGGGAGAACGCGCGGCTCCTCGCCATCCTCCGCACTCAGGCTGAGCTCTCGAAGGCCCTGCGCCACGGCCGGCGGCTCGAGAGCGAAAATCGGGCTCTGCGTGGCGAGGCCAAGCTCGAGGTAATCGCGGAGTCGCCGAGCATGAAGAAGGTCATGGACATGGTGCGTCGAGTCGGCCCGTCCGACGCGAACGTGCTGCTGCTCGGTGAGAACGGCGCGGGCAAGGGCACGGTGGCCCAGGCCCTCCACGCGATGTCGAACCGAAAGGGCAAAGCGCTCGTCACCGTCAACGTCGGCGGTTTGTCCGAGGGTGTCTTCGAGAGCGAACTCTTTGGCCACGTCCGGGGCGCTTTCACGGACGCTCGCGCGGACCGGGTCGGCCGGTTCGAACTTGCGGATGGTGGGACGCTCTTCCTCGATGAGATTGCGAACGTCACCTCGGGCCTGCAGGCGAAGCTCCTGAGGGTGGTGGAGGCGGGCGAGTTTGAGCCGGTGGGCTCGTCGCGCACGCGCAAGGCCAATGTTCGAATCATCTCGGCCACGAACGCGGACCTCGAGGCCGAAGTCGCGTCGGGACGATTCCGGCAGGATCTCCAGTTCCGTCTCAACACCATCGAAATCCGGATTCCGCCGCTTCGCGACCGTCGCGAGGACATTCCGGCCCTCGCGTCCTACTTTCTCGCGGCCCACGCGGCCCGCTATCGCAAGAAGGTCACGGGCTTCGATGCCGGGGCTACGCAGGCCCTGCTCGATCACGGCTGGCCCGGCAACGTCCGGGAACTCGACCATGCGATCGAGCGGGCCGTTCTGCTTTCCTCGGGTGAGCGCATCGGAGCGGTGGACCTCGCCCTTCGCGTCGCGGGCGAGCCCCGCGGGGGGAGACTCGAAGACATGAGCCTCGAAGAGGTCGAGGCCTTCCTCATCAAGAAGACGCTCAGCCGATTCGAAGGCAACGTCACGCGCGCGGCTGACGCTCTCGGCCTCTCGCGCAGCGCGCTCTATCGCCGCATCGAACGTCACGGCCTCTGAGCCGGGCTGCCGAACCCCATTGACGTCTCGCAGCGGTGGTTCGGGGCGCGAGAATAGACAGATGGACGGCGGTTGGTGATGCCCGGGCGATCGCTGTCTCTTGACGCGCGCGTCTTTCTCCTCGCGGCCCTAGCCGGCCTGCCCGGTTCGTTCTTCCTGCTGGGCTGGCTCTGGTCGCGGCCGAACGACATGGAGTTGCGCTGGACGCTTTCGATCCTCATCCTCGCGCTGTGGCTTGGCCTCGCGCGCGCGGCGCAGATGACGGTGGTTCGGCCGATGCAGACCGTCTCCAACCTGCTGGCGGCCCTTCGCGAGGAAGACTTCTCGTTTCGCGCCCGGGGCCGGGGCGGGGAGGACGCGCTTTCGCAGGTGCTCTTCGAGGTCAATACACTCGCGGAGACCCTCAAGCACCAGCGCCTCGGCGCGCTCGAGGCTACGGGCCTGCTGCGCAGCGTCATGGAGGAGATCGACGTGGCGGTCTTCGCCTTCGATGAGGGCGAGCAATTGCGCTTGGTGAATCG
>JAYUUU010000115.1:0-3598 GCA_043754395.1 Vicinamibacteria bacterium | reverse complement strand
AGGCCAGGCTTTCGCCCTGCCCTGCGGGCAGCGCTTCGCGCTCGGCCGCCAACCGATGGCCTTCTCGCAATGACGGTGTCTTGAGGCGCCCTTGATCGTGCCTTGCGTGAAGCCCGAAATGAGAAAGCGCTTGCGCACGCCGCGGGCCTGGCATGGGCGCGCGGCCTCCTTTGAATCGTTCGGCGGCGCGGTCGATGCGCATCGGGCCGAAGAGCGGGGGGAAGCAGGCCGAGGCGGCCACGGCCTGGGCCAGAGTGAAGCCTTCGGGCGGCGCGTAGCCGGCGAGGTAGGAGCCGACGCGATCGCGGTCGAAGATGAAGCTTGCTGGACAAGCCCGCTTCGCGGCCTCGTCCACCTCACCGGTCCTTCGGACCTCGCGTGCGCCGAAGGCCATGTCGGTGGCGCAGAAGACGAAGCGCGGGTGGTCGGGGAGGAGGTTCAGCGTGCCTTTGCCGAACGCGGTTTCGAACTTCTCGACCATTGCGTTCACGGCGGAGGCGCCGCGGAACCAGTTCCAGGGGGGGAGGAACTTCTGGGCCATGGCTCCGGTGCGGATGTCTCTTGAGGTGAGGGCTTGAAGCGGGCGGGCGATGTCGCGGGTGAAATTGAATTCGGGGATTGCTTCGTCGCCTTCGTTTGATGAGCTTCCTCGCAATGACGATGCGCCTTCGTTTGATGAGCTTCCTCGCAATGACGATGCGCCCTCGTTTGATGAGCTTCCTCGCAATGACGTTGCTACTGCCCACTGGGCGGAGGTCAGGCAGGCGACGGCATGATCGAGCTGGCCCAGGATCCGAGAAAGCAGTACGCGCGAGTTCTCGGAGTGTTCTTCCTTGAGAAACCACTTGATGGCGACCGAAGCGTCCGGGACGTAGAGCAAAGGCTAACGCCCGTTGTCGCGTAGTTCTCGTATGTCCGCGGTCGAATCGCCCAAGGGACCATGAAGTGCGTAAATTCGTTCAGCTCTGCCGACGATGCGCTCGTAGAGATGCTCCGGAGTCTCCGGGCTTGAATTGAGGCGAGCAGTCAGGGAATCGACGAATCGGGCGACCGCCAGCTTCTCGGCCTCGGGCAGGGCTTCAATCCGTTTGACGAGATCTATGGTAGTCATGCGTATTCCTGGGCCGCATTGATCGTACTACGGCATTTCAGGGAAAGAAGGATTCTCACGAAGCGGTGAGCAGTGCGGCGTCGCTCCTCTCGAGGACGTGGCACGCCAGTTCCCGGGGCACGGAGGGGAAGCACTCGATGAATTCCTCGAGAGAGTAGTTGTTCTCCAGATACTCGAAGAGGGTCTTTACCGGAACGCGAGTGCCGCGAAAGACAGGGGTTCTCCCGAGAATCTCCGGGTCGACGGTGATGAGATCAGGCGGGTGCACGGCTTGGAGCATACCGCTTGACGCGAGGACGCGGCCTCCCTAGCTAGCGCGTTCAGGACCTACCATGTTCGGGGAATCCGGCGCGTCGTCTGCCCTCCGACATGTGGCCCGCCGATCTGAAGCCCGAGCCGTCGTCAGGTTTTGTGTCGTCAGGTTTTGTTGGGCGCTCCGCTGCCCCGTTGTAGCATCTTTGCTGAGAAGACCATGAGCACTGCTGAACTCCTCGAGAAGATCCAGGCCCTTCCGGCTCCACTTCAGCACAAGGTGGAGGACTTCGGCTCTTGCCGCTCAGGTCAGCGCCAAGCCCGAGGCTCCGTTCTTCGCTCGCGTTGAGGCCCTCCGCGATCAGATCAGGACCGAGTACGGCACCTTCCCAGGGGCGCTTTCTCACCTACGCGAGCTTCGAGACGGAACGCGTTAGCGCGTGCGGGTTGTTCCTCGACGCCTCCGTCGCGGTCAAGTGGTTTCTAGACGATGAGGAGTTCGTTCCGGGCCCGAGTCCTCTTTGAGGCTCTGCGCGCCGATCAAATCTCTTTCTGCGCGCCGGGTACTCTGCACGCCGAGTTTGGTCACGCCATGCGAGGCGCTTTCCTAACCATCGCGGCGAATTCCAGTGCGACTTGGAACACGTCGAGGCGTTCGTGCCCCAAGGAGGCTTCGCGCTGGTCGAGAAGCGGGGGGTTCGTCGCGTTCCGACGTTTCGCCTTCGGGCTCGGACGCAACACCCGCGTCTGAGCCCGAAGGCGCTACCCGAGGCCGACGGCGTCCATGTGAATGACTCGGCTGTCTGAACCGCTGACGGCCGCGACCAATCCGGCGTCGGCGGTTATCAGTGGAACGCCTTCGAGCTCCGCGACCGCCACGTAGAGGGCATCGTAGATCGTGATTCTTCGAGTGACCGAAAGCAGAAACGCGCGGTCCTGGAGGAGACGAGCGGAGACAAGAGTTATTGGGAGCCCCCGAAAAGCCGACCAGAGCCGTTGTGCGGTTGCGGCATCGCAGCGTCCTCGGCGCAGCTCCTTCCCAAGGACGTGACCGAACTCCAAGCCGATGAGAGCGGGCGCCACCAAATCGATTCGGCTGTCCTGGGCGGCGTCCAATACGGTGAGCGCAGAGGAAGAATCAGCCTCCGGAAGGAGCCACTTGGTCGCGACGCTGGCGTCGATGACGTAGCGCAACTATCTTGGACCGTTGTCGCGAAGTTCCCGTATGGCCGCCGTCGAATCGAAGTATCCGTGCCGCTCGAAAAGGCCGAGACGCAGGACGTCAATCTCCTCGCGCGACAGGCCAGGCCCGGCGGCGGAGGTCTCCGCGGCCATTCCGGCAACAATGGCCTCAAGTTCGGCGAGTTTCGCTGCCGGGAGCCTTTCGATGTGGGCGAGAAGTTCAGCTTTACTCATGGCATCAAGGACCCCCCAAATGCTATAACACGGGCACAATCTCTCCGTTCTCGTCATCATGGATTCCCCCGACGAGAACAAGCAGCCCTGTATCGAGATCCCCTCAGGCTGTTCGTGGTCGAGAAGCGGGGGAGCGGCGTCAGGCGTGACGGGAGTGGCGGGCGTCGAGGTTCGCCGGAAGACCAAAAGTAAGTAGCCTCTCGAGATGTCCTCACGCCCGATGCGGTCGCGCCCGGCGATGACGCTCATCGTTGTCGGACTTCTGAGCGCTCAGGTCGCCTTGGCCCACGCTGGCCAGGTCCGTGACTATCAGCTCTATCTGGCGCTCTGCCGGCCGAGCGCGGGCGGAGACGATCTGGTTGGACTTCGGCGGCTGCTGATCGACGGCGAGGCCCACCATCTCGTCGTCGATCCTGTGACCCTGCACACGGCGCTCATTCCCGCGAGCCGGCTGAAAGTGGAGAGGCGGAGCTTTCCGGAACTTCGAAGCGCCTTCGTATCGACGCCTTATATGAAGGCGATAGCTCAGGCCGAGATCCGGAAGAAGCCGCTCCAGGACGCGGGAATCGTCCACAGCCTGCCCGTCGAGCAAGGCGTCGTTCTGACCGTCGATCTGTGCCCCTCGCCGAGGCCGCTGGATCGAAGCCTCTTCAGGCAGGTGATCGATGGCTTCAAGGAAGTGGAGAGGCCGGTGCCTGTCGCCATCTCGATCACCGGAACCTGGCTGAGCAAGCACCCGACCGACCTGCGCTGGTTGCGGGAGCGCGTCGATGCGGGCGAACTCTCAGTCACCTGGATCAACCACTCCTACCACCATGC
>JAYUUU010000114.1:0-3699 GCA_043754395.1 Vicinamibacteria bacterium | reverse complement strand
CCGCGGCGGAGGCGGGGTTTGCGTTCGTGTGGACCTGGGTGATCTGGTTCGTGATCGAGCGCAAGAAGAGGTTTCTACCCTGGCTCCCCACATAGGCCGCGGTCGCGGTCAGGTTGTAACCGAACTCATGCTGAACGCTCAAGGTGTACTGGTAGACCTTTTCTGGAAGGGTGTAGTCGGCCGAGTAGGCACGCGGCTGGTAGGTCCGGTTCGTCGGATTGTTGTTGAAGTTGGCGACGAAGGTTGCGGCCGACGTCGGGAAAACGCCGCCGGTGGTAGTGGAGGACACGCGGTCGCTCTCGATGGGCTGGATCTGGTCTTCCACCTGACCCGGCCCGACGGTCAAGCCAGCACCGCCCCGGATGAGCGTTCGGCCGGACTCTCCGGGCGCGTAGGTGAAGGCCACCCGGGGCTGGAGAACCGCTTCGCTCTTGAAGAACGCGGTGCCCTGGGGAAGGATGATGCCCTTGACGGTGTCGAACATCACGGCCAGGTCGTTGGCTTCACGCAGCGGCTTGTACTTGTCCACGCGAAGTCCGACGTTCAGCGTGAAGTTCGGCTTCACCTTCCACTCGTCCTGCAGATAGCCGACGAAGAACTCCGAACGTGCGTCGCGCATTCCGGTCGCTCCCCCGTTGAAGGGTGAGGGCGCGCTCACATCGCCGAGGTACTGGATCTGCTGCGGGGTGTTCGCGAGGAAGCCCGCGAGGTTTGAGAACGTGTAGGTCGTGCCGCCCAGTCGATCGGTCTTCATGCGGATGAGCCGAACCTCTCCCCCGGCCTTGAGGAAGTGCGAGCCGCGGCTGGTTGAAATCGAGTCGATGAAGGACAGCGAGTACGGTTCGTAGGGGGCCCCTCGCCCGTTGGTCGCGGAATTTTGTCGCACCAGACCTCCTGGGATGGCGGTACCGGACGACGACCCCTGACCCACAATGCCGGTGTTGGCGACACTGCCGGTGATGTTGATGGTGATGGCCGAGAGGTCGATGCCATTCACGGTAGGGGCGACGCCGTTCACCGAAGTATCGGCACGGTTGTAGCCGATCTTGAACTCGTTGATCGCCCTTGACCCGAGGTTGCTCTGGAGGGCGAGAACCGCATTTTGGGGCTTGCTGGAGATAAAGACGCGACGACCGGTGACACCTTCGGGCTGATCGTTTTCACCCTTGTCGTTGAAGTACCGGGCGTAGAGGCGGTTCGAAGCGTTGAGCTTGATGTCGAGCCGTGCGGCGAAGGAGTTCTCAGTTACATTCGCGACGCTCTGAAGCTGGGCGATATCGAAGTCGGGGTTGGCAGAAGCGCCTTGCAGGATGATCGCGCTCGGGGACTTGAAGGCGTCGAGCAGAGGCACGATCGAGGGAACGGCGCGTGCGCGCGCGGCCGCCGAAGGGACGGCTTCGACAAAGTTGATGCCCGAATCGAGGCGATAGCCCTCGTAGCTGATATGGAAGAAGGCCTTGTCTTTCACCAGCGGGCCTCCAAACGACGCGCCGAACTGGTGCTGGCGAAGCGCCGACTTCTGCTTCTTGCCGTTCACGACCGGGTCGAACGCATTGGCGGAGTCGAGCGATTCGTCGCGGAAGTATTCGAAGGCGCCGCCATGGAAGGAGTTCGTTCCGGACTTGGTGATGACGGTGATCTGCCCACCCGTACCGGTGCCGTATTCGGCGGGGTAATTGTTGGAATCGACACGGAACTCCTGAACGTTCTCGAGGCTCGCTTGAAGGCGGAAGGGCGAAGGAAGCTCGCCGTTCAAGTTGCCGGGCGAAGCATCGATGATCGCGGAACCTTCGATGCCGTCGTAGCGGATGATGTTCTGCTGGACCGCGCGGCCGGAGAAGCGAATGTCTCCAAATGTGCCCGTGCCGGTATTCACCGCACCCGGGGCCTGGAGGTAGAGCTGCGAGAGTTGGCGGCCGTTGATCGGGAGCTGGCTCACTTCGCGCTCGTTGACGTTGGCGCCGTTTCGAGCCGAGGACATGTCGAGCGCGGACGCATCGGCGGTAACTTCGACCGCCTCTGTGAGGTTCCTGGCCTTGAGGGCGATGTCCATGTTGACCTCCTGCCCGGCCGAGACTTTCTGGGCCTTGAACTCCGCCGGGGCGAAGCCTGTGAGGGTGGCCTTGATCGTGTAGACGGAAGGCTTCAGTCCGAGGAACACATAGCGGCCCTCCGCGGTGGTCACGGTTTCGCGGATGTCGCCGGTGTAGTCATTCACCGCGACCACGGAAGTGCCGGGCACCACACCGCCCGAAGTGTCGCGAACGATTCCGGTGATCCGGCCTTCATCGGTTTGAGCGAAGGCGGCGCCAGTGCCCGCCATCACGGTCAGGGCGAGTAGAGCGGCGACGCGGTGCTTCGTCTTGAGACTCACGAAGCCGGATAGGGACGGGGTGAACATGAAGCGATCCTCCTGAGATCGGGGGCTGTGAAGTACCCCTCGGAGGCTAGGGAGGAGTCGTGACGACGATGTGACGCGCCCGTCAAGTCTTTGTTTCAAGAGCGCGCGCAAAAAAGATCGGGTGGAGCACCAGGCACCCTGGCTTCCACCCGTTTTCGTCTTCGTCTAGGTTCCCCAAGGATCCGCTCCCGAGGTTGGCGTTTTGAGACGAGAGCAAGATAACGATCAGGAATGACGCCCGTGCGGCGCGCGGGTTAAATAACCAAAGCAATAACCAAGCGGAGGCCGGAACTACCGCGTAAATCGGTAGCCGATGCCCACCACGGTCTCGATGTGGTGACGCGCGGGACCGAGTTTCGCGCGCAGTCGCCGCACGTGAGCGTCGATGCTCCCACAGGGCCCGTGCGTCGTGGATCGGCCTCCTCGCGATGCCCGCACCCTGGGCATCACGAGGATGGGGTTACGCGTACCGGCCTTCTATGTACTCCGCCGTGCGCGGGTCCTGCGGGCTGAGGAACAGGTTCTCCGTCCGCGCGTGCTCAACGACTTCGCCGAGCAGCATGAACAGGCACTCGTCGCTTGCCCGCCGTGCCTGCGCCATGTTGTGGGTGACGATCACGATCGTGTAGCGGCCGCGCAGCTCGAACATCAGTTCCTCGATGGCGCGGGTGCCAGAGACGTCGAGCGCCGAGGCCGGCTCGTCCATGAGGATGACCTCCGGCTTCAGCGGGAGCAGGCGGGCCAGGCAGAGCTTCTGCTGCTGCTCGAGAAGCAGGGTGGTCGCCTTCGCGTCGAGCCGATCCTTCAGGTCTTTCCAGAGCCCGACTTCGGTGAGGGCCTTTTCGACCGCCTCGTCCAAAACGCTCCTTCCGAGTTCGCTCCGCGAGGCGTGGATGCGCAGGCCGAAGACCACGTTCTCGTAAATGGAAATGGGCAGCGGGTTCGGCCGCTGGAAAACCATGCCCACCGCCTTGCGCAGCTCGACGAGCGACACCTTGGGGTCGTAGATGTTCTGCCCGAGGACGCGGACTTCGCCCGTCGTCCGCACGTCGCCGTACCGCTCGTTCACGCGGTTGAAGCAGCGCAGAAAGGTTGACTTGCCACAGCCTGACGGCCCGATCAGCGCGGTTACCTTCTTCTCATAGAGCGGCATGTCGACGCCCTTCAACGCCTGGAAGGTGCCGTAGTAGAAGCTCAGAGCGCGTGCTTCTGCTTTTACCATTTGATGTTTTTTCGCATGCGATAACGGAGATAGATTGCGGTGGCATTCATGCCGAGGGTCATGACGACGAGCACCA
>JAYUUU010000113.1:0-1715 GCA_043754395.1 Vicinamibacteria bacterium | reverse complement strand
TCGTACGCAGTGATGCCGACCGCGTGCGAGAGGTTGTATGAGGGCTGGGCCGGATGCGAGGGAATAGTGGCGCGGCGGCCACAAAGCGCCATCTCCTCGAAAGTGAGGCCGCTCTGCTCGGGCCCAAAGACGAGGCACGTCGAGGCCTCCGCGGGCGCTGTGCCAAGCTGCCTCACGCCCTCGCGCACATCGAGAACCGCTACCTTGTCATCGCGGCCCGAGAGTGCCAGGGCCATGGTCGAGCCCCCGAGAGCCTCTTCGAGCGTCTTGAAAACCTTCGCGTTCTCCAAAATCTCTTGCGAAGCCCAGGCGGTGCGCCAAGTCTCGATGGTCCGCCAGTCGGATGGATCGACCAGACGAAGATCGGAGAGCCCGGTGTTTTTCATCACCCGCGCCACCGAACCGATATTGGCCCCGTTCTCGGGACGAACAAGCACAACGGCGGGGCGAATCACGATTCAAACTCTAATGCTCTGCCCACGACAATGGTGCTGTTCCTCTCGTCGTAGGGTCGGGGACTGGCGCGGTGGCCACGTTGCGGTGGGGCAGTCTCCGGACCAGCTCTGTCTCGCAGAGCGCCGGTGCCTCGGTCCGTCCGTAACTCCGTTTCCAGCCCCCGCCCAGTCAAACCGGACGTGCGGATTTCCCGCATCCGGCTTTCCGTCAGGCCTGCCGTGAAGGGTTATGGGGCCGTTCATGCCGGATGCACTCTGATGGCGGCGGGCAATCTCAGGAGTCGATAGTTATCGAAGAGCCCGAAGGTTGCGGTGAGCCGCTTCCCAGTCCATACATTCCAACCCAAACTACGACGCTGGCGCTGCCGCTTCAGATGCAGCCGCACCTTCAAGGCCACCCAGTCGCGAATGTAGCTGAAGCAGTGGCTCGACTTGCCGTATCGGAAGTACTGAACCCAACCCGCGAGAATCTGATTGATCCTATCGACCACCCGAGACACCGGCTGTGATTCGTGAGCGCCAAAGACCCGCTTCAGTTTCCCGAGCAGGGCCGTCCGCTTCTTGAGTTGAGGCGTTTGATGTGGACGCCACTTCCCTCGTCGCGAGCGAATCCGTCGGAAATCGAAACCGAGGAAGCTGAAGCTCTCACCCTTCGTCAAATCGACCCGTCGACTCTTTTCTTCATTCACACTCACGCCGAGTTTGTCGAACTCCTCACGGAGTCTTCGGGGTAGAGCTTCGAAGAACTGAAACTCAGGGCACTGACATGGCTCCGCGAGGATCACGAGATCGTCCGCGTAGCGCACGTATTCCACGTGCGAAAGGTCCGCCACGTGCCGGATGACTTCTTTCGCCTTTTCCAGCATTCGGTCCACCGACGTCAGGTAGATGTTTGCCAGTAGAGGCGAGATCACCCCGCCTTGGGGAACTCCCATTTTCCCGGTGGCCTTCAGCATCTGCTTCAGAACACGCATGATCTGGGGATCGTTGACCCGCGTCGCTACTTGCGACAACACGAGGTGATGCCTCACGTTGTCGAAGAAGTTCGACAGGTCGATATCCAGAACCAGCGTCTTTCCTGAAGCAATCGCGTCCGACACCCGAGTCACCGCTTGAATCGGCGTTCTTTTCGGCCGATACCCGTAAGACCCGCTTTGAAAGTCCGCCTCAAAGATCGGTTCCAAAATCAGCTTCAGCGCTCCTTGAACCACACGGTCGCGAATCGTCGGTATCCCAAGAGTCCGGGTTTTCCCGTTCCCT
>JAYUUU010000112.1:0-4657 GCA_043754395.1 Vicinamibacteria bacterium | reverse complement strand
TCGTCCACCGCTCTCTTCACGGCCTCGGCTTTTAGGGCCGCGAGGTCGCGAGCACCCTCGGCCTCGAGCCTCGGCGCGGAATCGACGATATGGCGCAATGAGAGTTCGCGCTCCGCTTCTGGTTGGTCCGGGGAAAGCACACGGAGCGGCACGGATGTAGATGTTTCGATACCGCCAGATGTAGCGCCCGCGACTTCAGGCCGAGCCGCGAGCCATCGAGCGAGGCGCTCATGTCCCGCGGCTGTGAAGTGATCGTAGTCGAGGAAGATCTCGCCTGGCGCCACCGTCTTGATCTCGGTCAGGAAATCGAACAGTGAGATTTTCTCGGACGCTGCGAACTCTTCGAGTCGCTTCTGAACAATGGGAGCCGGCGCATTGGGCTCGAGCTGGAAGCGAAACGGGAAAACCACGACCTGAAAGGAAGCGCCGTCTGCGGCTACCTCGGATCGCAGCGCACGAACCTCATCGAAGAACAGCCGGAAGGCGTTCTCCACCCGGGGCGAGTCGCTCGCATTGAAAAGCTCCTCGACCGCGCCGATCTCGCGCCTTGATGCGCCGAGAGCCAGACGCACCGTCGCCGAGTGCTTGAAAAGGGTGAGGAGGAATCCGGGAGGCTTGCTGAGATTGATCTGAAGCTCGGCGAGGTCGTTGAGGCAGACGGCCAGCAGCACCAGGTTCGGTTTGTACTTCCGCGAGATGCGCTGATAGGCGATGCGCTCCTGCCGGGTGGACCAGCCCGGTAGCCCCATGTTGAACACTTCGACATCGCGGCCCTGCTCGCGCAACTTCCGCTCGAGGACCTGCGGGAAGGCCTGGCCGGCCTCGAGGCCATGTCCGTAGGTGACGCTGTCTCCAAGGATCACAATGCGCCGTAGGCTCTCGCGCGTCTCGACGGGGCGAGTCGCGTCACGCAGGCCATCGACGTTGTTCTCTTCGCCGGGCGGGTAGCCCTCACCCTTTTCGAAGGTGTAGAAGTCGCCCTCCTTGAAGCGCTCGCTCCAATCCCAGAGGTACTCCTCCTTCTGGACCTTCGGTGGCTCGACGAGGCGCGCCACGGCCTCGATGAAAGCCCCGAAGAGGAGAGCGGACGCGACCGCGAGCGCGATGTTGCGAAGCGGGGTCGACGTCATGGCTGGGTCGTGGTGGTGGGGGGTTGCTTCGTCGCTGTGCTTCTCGATGGCTCCTCGCAATGACGCGCCAAGAGCGGTTGGCTTGGTTGTGGTCTTAGGAGCGTGTCGCGATAAGGTCGTCGAGTTCGGCCCGAAGCTTCGGAAGGATCTCGTCGTAGGTGAACGCGCCGAGCGGCGCTTTCTGCTTCTTCAGGTTGACGTGGGTGGGGCCGCACCACAAGCCCAGGTCGGCATCGTCGGTTTCGCCGGGACCGTTCACGCGGCAGCCCATCACCGCGATGGTTATGGCGTGGGGTTTCGCGTAGGTCGTCATTTCCTTCACCGCCTCGGCGAGTTCGACGAATTTCTCATTCTCAACGCGGGAGCACGAGGGGCATGAGATGACGTTCAGGGTGTGATCATCGAACACCGGCACCGAGCGGAAGCGTCCGGCCGCGATGTCCTCCAGGATCATCTTCCCCACCGTGATCTCTTCGTGCTTGCGCGGATTCGGAAGAGTGAGGCTCACTCTCAACGTGTCTCCGATCCCCCGTGGCAGGAGCTGTTCGAACGCGACGCGCGTCTTGATGATGCCTTCGGGAGGAATCCCTGCTTCGGTCACGCCGAGATGGAGCGGCACATCCTTGCGCGCATCGGTGAAGCGGTTGTTTCCTTCGATGACCTTGCGCGGATGCGAGTCCTTGAGGCTCACGACATACTGGTCGAACTTCAGGTTGTCGAGAATGGCGCAGTGCTCCAACGCCGACGCGACCATGGCAGCCACATCGTCCTCCGGATACCTCGCTTTCATCTCGGGATCGACGCTGCCGCAGTTCACGCCCACGCGGATCGCGCAGCCGTGGGCCTTCGCCACATCGGCGAGGAAACGCACCTTCTCCGCGACGCTCTTCTCCTTCTCGTGGTGATAGAGGTGCCCGGGGTTGTAACGGAACTTGTCGACATGCGGAGCGACCGTGGCGGCGAGACGGTAGTTCTCCTGAAGGTCGACGACGAGATTCGCTTTCGTCTGCTTTCGGATTTCGGCGAGAGCGGCCACGTCTTTCGGCGAATCAACCGCGATGCGGACAAGGTCGCCCCCGGCTTCGCGGATCTTCTCGGCCTGCTCGACGGTCGCGTCCACGTTCTGGGTCTTAGTGGCGCACATGCTCTGCACCGCCACCCGATGAGCCCCGCCGATGAAAATCGAACCGGCTCGAACGGATCTCGTCTCGTTTCTCTTCATTGAGGAGCCTTCATACCACAAACCACCAAGTAGCTGAAAATCCTAGACATCGGCCATGTTTTCGCCACAATCTGGACCCCCCGTGTCAATATTAGTTAAAAATTAAAGAAAATATGATTGACATACAGTGCGATGTTGCTTTAGTCTTCTCTCTGTCGCCGCCAAAGACTGATGCGATGCGACAGACGAACCCCAAAAGATTCTTCCAAGGAGAAACAAAATGACCCTCGTACGATTTGATCCCTTCCGTGAAATGACCGTGGCCCAGAACCGCATCAACCACGTTCTCGCCGACGCGTTCGCGGGTGCCGGCTCCGACACGTTCGGGTTTCTGCCTCCCGTGGACATCCGAACCAGCGCCGATCACACCCTGATCATCGAAGTCGACCTCCCCGGCGTCCCTCGTGACGCGGTGTCGGTTCACATCGAGAACCGCACGCTCACCATCAAGGGCGAGCGCAAGCGCGACCTGGTGGCCGACGAGAAGGCCGACCGGGTGCAGCGTTCCGAGCGCCTTTTTGGAACCTTCGTCCGGGCCTTCGCTCTTCCTGAGACCGCCGACACAAACAAGGTGACCGCGGAGTACAAGGAAGGTGTCTTGACCCTGTCCATCCCGCGGGCCGAGGAAACCAAGCCTCGCTCCATCGAAGTCAAGGTCGTCTAAGTCGGCTTGCGCGAGGCCGGCCCCTCCCCGGCCCCCGCATGGTCGACCCCGCGGGGCGGCACTTCTTTTCCGATTTGGAAGAGAGGTCCGCCCCGTTCCGTTTTTCGCTTAATGGGCGCCTCCCGTGCTACCTTCGGGTGTGGCGCGAATCGCGATTGATGCCCGTAAGTGGCGGGATTACGGCATAGGCACCTACGTGCGGAACATCGTCCGGGCCCTGGCCCTGATCGACCACGAAAACACGTATTTCCTCTTCTGCCACCACGAGGACGTCCCGACGCTCAAGGACCTCTCGGAAAACTTCGTGCCGGTCGTGAACGAATCCCCGGGCTATTCGATCCGCGAACACTGGAGCCTTCCCGCCCAGGTCCGCAGGCTCGGGGCCGACCTCTTCCACGAGCCCCACTACGTCCTTCCGATCCTCCTGGGGACGAAGTCCGTAGTCACGGTGCACGACTGCATCCACCTGCGATTTCCCGAGTACCTGCCAAACCCCGGCGCCATCCACTACGCGCGCTACATGATGGGCAGCGCCATCCGCCGTTCCCGGGTGGTCTTCACGGTTTCCGAAGCCAGCAAGCGCGACATCCTCCACTTCTTCCCGAAAACCGCGCCCGACCGCATCCACGTGGTTTCAAACGCCATCGACGCCGACCTTCTGGAAGCCCCCGATCAGGAAGAGCTCGACCGCGTGAAGGAGCGCTACCAGATCGCCCAGCGCTTCATCCTCTACGCCGGCAACATCAAGCCGCACAAGAACCTGCCGCGCCTCATCGAGGCCTTCGCGCGTCTGCGCGCGACCCCTGGGCACGAGGACGTCCACCTCATGATCATCGGCGACGAGATAGGCAAGACGCCCGAGCTGCGAAGGAAAGTGGAGTCCTTCCGGCTGCGGCCCTTCGTGCGCTTCTTCGGTTTCGTGCCGGAGCGGACGCTCGCCGCGCTCTATCGGCTCGCATCCGTGTTTGTCTTCCCGTCTCAATACGAGGGGTTCGGCCTCCCTCCCCTCGAGGCCATGGCCTGCGGCACTCCCGTCGTGACTTCGAACGTTTCTTCCCTTCCCGAGGTGGTCGGCGACGCCGCCGTGCTTGTGGATCCGCACGACGGTGAAGCCATCGCGGATGGTCTTTCCCGCGTGCTCGACGACCCTGCCTTCGCGAACGAACTAAGGGAAAAGGGCCGGCTCCAGGCGAAGAAGTTCAACTGGGACGACTCGGCCAGGAAGACCCTCGCCGGGTACCGTGAGGCTCTCGGGTAGTGAGCGGCCGCACGGCCCTCGTGCATGACTGGCTGACGGGATTTCGAGGAGGCGAGCAGGTTCTTCTCTCCCTCGCCCGTATGTTCCCCGAAGCGCCTATCTACACGTTGCTTCATTTGAAGGGCTCGCTGCCCGCGGAACTCGAGTCGCGCACGATCCACACCTCCTTCATCGGCAAGCTACCGTTCCCGCGACACCTGTATCGGCACTACCTGCCGCTCTTTCCGCTCGCGGTGCGCGGTCTCGATGTGCGCTCCTACGACCTCGTGGTTTCAAGCTCGCATTGCGTCGCGAAAAGCGTCACGCCCGGACCGAGAGCGCGGCATATCTCTTATTGCCACACGCCGATGCGTTACGTCTGGGACCGGTTCGACGACTACTTC
>JAYUUU010000111.1:0-12713 GCA_043754395.1 Vicinamibacteria bacterium | reverse complement strand
GCCGTGGCGCACCATCTGGGCCTGCTCTCCCAGCAAGCGGAAGAATTTGAGGTGGTTGGAGGGGTTGCCGACCAGGTGGCCGACATGTCCGACGAGCTTTATGCGGCGTCCGATCGCGAGCGCCTGCGGGAGTGGGGCAACGCGATCGACACACCGGACAAAGCGCACTGACTTCAAATCGGAACGGTGTTGAAGCGGTCCAACGAGAGGTAGCTGCTTGAGCCTGTCCGGCCGGATCGAAGACCTTCCCCTTCTGGACATCGTCCAGATCGTGGCCTTCACACAGCGGACCGGCTACATCCGTGTCGAGACGGAAGTAGGGGTCGGCGCCATCGTGTTCCGCAATGGCCGCGTGGTGGCGTGTTTTTCTCCGGGCTCCTCAGAGCGCGTGCCACGAACCGCCCTTGCTCCCGCCGAGTGGGAGAAGCGCCTCACCGCGGGGATTGCGGCGGACTTGAGTGCGCTGTCCCGCCTGCGCGACGGCAACTTCGGCTTCGTGCTTTCAAACGATGTCCCAAAGCAGATTGAAGGGTACTCGCTAGAAAGGGAAACCCTTTCCGTCGGAGTGGACGCGCAGGAGCTTCTGCTCGACCTCGCGAGGGAACTCGACGAAAGCAGGCGCGACGCCGCAACCGCGCTTGCCGCACCCGAGGCCGCTCCGGTTGTCGAAAAGCCCGCGGCGCCAGCCTCCAAGGGCCAGGAGATGAAGCCTTCCGTTCTGGTGGTCGACGATGAAGCCGACGTCAGAACCTTCCTGATGAAGCGCCTTGTCGAGAATGGCTATGAGGATGTCGTGGGGGCGGCAACTCTCGAGTCCGCCCTTCAACTCGCGCAACAGATCGGCCGCTCGGGCGCCACCTTCCTCGCGGTGATCGACCTGTCGATTCCCGACCCGACGGGCGGGGATCTCTCGGGCGGCCTCGAACTGACGATGCGCCTGCGCGGTATTGCGAACGCGCCGAGGATCGTTCTCGTGACCCCGGACCCCGAGCCCAATATCGTGCGCAAGGGTCGACAGGCCGGGGCTCGTCGCGTGGTGTTCAGGCCCACACTCGGCCGGCTCAACAAGGCGCTCTTCGAGAAACACCTCGACAGCTTCTCCTCTAAGCTCCTCACGGTCCTTCAGCAGGTGACGGACGGCAAGCCGCAGGGGTCGGTGGCGTCCGCCTCGCCGATCGGCCTCATCGACGGGCTCGATCTTCTCGGGTGCATCGCCGAGAGTGTGGGGATACGTGACCTGCTCCTGCGTGTCGCGAGCGGCATGGTGGAGCGCGTGATCCTCCTGATCCGCAGCGAAGACATCCTCTATCCCGCTTCGGGTGTCGGATTCCCTCTGGGCCCCATGGGCTTCGATCTCACCGTGTCGGCGTACACGTCGCCTTTCGCTGAGGCGCTTCAGGGCCGCGCCGCGCAAAGTTTCGTGACCGACGCCGTCTTCTGGCGTGAGATGTCGGCGCTCTCGATCCTTCGGGGGCGCTCCCTAGAGGCAGCACTTATACCGCTTCGCGCCCACGGCGACTCGGTGGCCCTTCTCTTTGTCGACAACCCGATCTCGGGCGAGGCGCTTACAAGGCTCGATCCCCTCGAGGCCTTCGTGGAGGAGGCCGGCCGCAGGCTCGAGGAAATCCGCGATCAGGAGCTGTCCAAAACCGGTACCCTCAAAAGAAGTACGATTCTGAGATAATCGATGGCTGACCAATCGAATCGATACCGCGAGTTGTCCGACTTCTTCGTCAAGACCCAGGACCTCGTCGAAGACATCGTGCGCGAGAACGCGCAGCTCCGGGCGTGCCTGCGCGCTTTCGAGTCCTTGGGCGGCAGTCCGCAGGAGGCCGATGTCCAGGCGAGGCTCCGCAAGTCCGAAGAAGACCGGATGGCGCTCGACCGCGAGTTCGCCCAGGTAAAGGACGAACTCACGGACGCGAAATCGCAGCTCACCGACTCCTCACAGCGCTTCACCGACTTGAGCGAGCAGGTGAACCTCCTCACCAACCTCCACGTGGCGGCCTCCCAGCTCCACGCCTCCCTCGATCACACCGAAGTCCTTCGCTCCATCCAGGAAATCGCCACGAACCTCGTGGGCGCCGAGGCCTTCCACCTCTTCATCGTTGACGAAAAAACCGGCCGCGCCGAACTCGTTCTCTCCGAGGGGCAGGAGGCGACGGCGAGCAGCATCGGTCGCGGGGAGGGAATCATCGGGGCGTGTCTCGAAACCGGGCTACCTCACTTCGCGAGCGACACCAAGGTGGCCGAGGCCGCTCCTTTTGAAGCGCCTCTTGCGGTGATTCCCTTCGACCTTTCCGGCGTGGTGGTTGGCCTCCTGAGCATCCATAAGCTCTTCCAGCAGAAGGTCGCCTTCAGTGAACTCGACTTCGAGCTGTTCCGGCTGCTGGGCGCGCAGGCCGCGACCGCGGTTTACGCCTCTCGCCTCCACATGACGTCCGAACGAAAGCTCGCGACGCTGCGAGGCTTCATCGACATGCTGAAGGGACCGGCCGCGACCTCCTAAGACCTCGGCAGCAGGTCGAGGATGCCGTTGCCCACACCCTCGAGGGGCAGGATCCTTGTGGCCGCGCCGAGTGCTATCGCTTCCTTGGGCATGCCGAAGACGACGGACGTGCTCTCGTCCTGCGCGATCGTTTGCGCGCCCCGGTTCTTCATTTCGAGAAGGCCGACCGCCCCATCCTTCCCCATTCCGGTGAGCAGGACGCCCACACTCCGCGGGCCATAGGTTTCGGCCACCGAGCGGAACAACACGTCGACGCTTGGACGGTGGCGGTTCACATGGGGTGCTGAATCCACACGCACCAGAAATCGGGCGCCGTCCCGCACAATTGACATGTGCCGATTGCCCGGAGCGAGGAGGACAAGGCCCTGACGAACCGGGTCGCCGTCCTCCGCCTCTTTCACCTGCATCGGTGAGAGGCCGTCGAGCCGGCCTGCGAAGGCCTTGGTGAAGCCTTCGGGCATGTGCTGGACCACGAGGACCGCGGGGGATTCGCGCGGAAGGCCTCCAAGAACCGTCGCGAGCGCTTCGGTTCCGCCGGTGGAAGCGCCGATCGCGACCACCCAGGAGCTGGCGACGCCCTTCGCGACCTCGGTCACGAGCGCGCGCGCGGTGCGATGAATGGGGGCGCCCAGCTTTGAAGCCGCGGCCGCGCGAACGGTGTCGACGAGCAGAGTGGCGGTGTCGCTCAGGAAGTCTTTCACCGAGAGCCGCGGCTTAGGCAGGACGTCGATGGCGCCGCGCGCGAGCGCCTCAATGGCTACCGCGGCGTCTTCACCCGCTCGAGCGGAACAGATCACCACGGGGATCCGGTCGGTCGCCATCAGACGCGTGAGGAAGGTGAGCCCGTCCATACCGGGCATTTCGATATCCAGGACGATCACCTGGGGCCGCTTCAAGGCGATGCGCCGCTCTGCGATGAAAGGGTCGGCGGCGAGCGTCACGGTGAATTCGCCGGACCTCTCGAGAAGCTCCTTCAGGGTCTGGCGGACCAGGGCCGAGTCGTCGACGACGAGGACGTCGATCATGGCCGCGCCCCCGGCTTCCGGTAGATCGCGGGCTTGACCGGACGCTGGCCCTCGATCACGCCAACCAGGCTCTCGGCATGGCCGACGAAGAGGTAGCCGCCCGGCTTAAGGGCTCGCCACATGTGATCGATGACGAGCCGCTTCGTCTCGCGAGTGAAGTAGATTAAAACGTTGCGGCACAACACGAGATCGAAACTTCCGGCCGGCACGCTCGGCGCCATCAGGTTCATCGCCTGAAACTGTACGAGCTTCGCGGCGCTGGCCTTGAGGCGAACCTGGTCGACACTCACATCTTCGAACTGCCGGACATAGCCAGGCGGCACTTCCTTGGCGCGGCTTTGCGGGAAGGTCAGAGTTCTGGCCGCGGCGAGGGCGCGGGAAGAGAGGTCGGTGGCGAGGATTGTGACCTTGTACGCTTCATGGGTGGGGAAGTGTTTATCGAGGACCGCGGCGAGGCTCGCGGGCTCTTCGCCGGTGGAGCACGCCGCCGACCAGACGCGCAAACTCCGATCGAGGCTCAGGCTCGCCTCTTTGCGCCACTGCGGGATGACCGTCTGCTCGAGAAAGTCGAACTGCCAGCCTTCGCGGAAAAGCCGTGTCTCGTTCGTGAGCAGGCGGTCGACCAGTTCGCCGATCTCCTTCTCGGGGTTGGCGTAGAGGTGAGCCATGTAGTCGCGGTACGTCTTGATCCGCAGTTCCCGCAAGCGCCGCCCAAGCCGCGCCATCACGAGGGCGCCTTTGGCTTCGGTGAGATGCACCCCGGTCTCGCTCTCCATGAGCTTGCGGATCTGATCGAATTCGCGTGGCCCGAGTTCAGGAAGGAGCCCTGCCGAATCTCCGTGGGGCGGCGGGCTCGCGCGCTCCATGACGTCTTATCGCCCCGCGGCCCGGTCTTTTCGAGGGGGTGGCCCGGACACTAGACGCGCGCTTCCGCGGAAAGCTCGCGAACCGCGACCTGCTCGTTGGACGAGAGCACGCGGTCGATATCGAGGGCGAGTGCGAAACCCTGGTCGAGTTTGAAAAGACCCTGTAGGAATTCGACCCGGATCTGCGTGCCCACCGACGGCGGCGGTTCGAGGTCCTGAGGCCCAAGTTCGTGGATCTCGCTCACCAGTGTCGTCACCACCCCGAGGATGGTGTTCTCGCCTTGAAGGTCGGCTTCCACGAGGACAATGCAGGTCCACTCGTCGGGGACGCTCGGGGCTTCCGCGAACTTCACCGCGAGATCCATCACGGGAACAACCCGGCCCCGAAGGTTCATCACGCCGCTGACCCAGGCCGGTGTCTGGGGGACGGGGGTGGGGGTGACGTACCGGATGATTTCGAGGACCTTGGTGAGGGGGAGAAGGTACTGTCCCTTACCGATGGTGCACCGCAACATCGACGTCACCACTTTCGCCGTCTTTTGAACAGGAGTGGAGAGGGAGGGTCGGGTGAATGTCATTGGCAGCTATCTTACGGGGCGTCTATCTTAGGTGGCCTCAGGCCGTCTGGGTGGCTCGGAGCGCCATGGTGCGCTTCATGATGTCAGGAATGTCGAGAATGAGTCCAACGTAACCGTCGCCGAGGATCGCAGCCCCGAAAATGCTCGTGGCCCCACGAAGCGCGCGGCCGATCGTTTTGACCACGACCGGAGCGTCGCCGATCAGGGCGTCCACGATGAGACCGAGCCTTTGGCCGGCGTGCTCGACGACCACGATATGGCGGTTGAGAGAACCCGGAGTTCCGAGAATCTGCTCGCCCAGCCGAAGGACCGGGACCATTCCCGAAGGAAGATTCAAAAGGCCGGTGCCGTTCGCCTGGAACAAGAGCCCTTCGGGCGTCGCCAGGCACTCCTGCACCATATCGATGGGAATGACGTAGCGGTGTTTCGCCACTTTCACCAACAGGCCGCGGACCACGGCGAGAGTGAGGGGAAGGCGAACGCGGAAGAGAGTGCCCACCCCCCGTTCGGAGTGGACTTCGATGGAACCGGCGAGCCCTTCGATCGATGACTTCACGGAATCAAGGCCAACGCCGCGTCCGGAGACTTCGGAGAGTTCGGCGGCGGTGGTCAGGCCCTTAGCGAAGACGAGTTGAGCGATCTCGCGATCGTCGCCCGTCGCCGTGATGCCGAGACCCTCGGCGCGCTTTCGGATCGCGTCGAGGTTGAGCCCGCCTCCATCGTCTTGAACGTCGATCACCACCTGACCCGCGGCGGGTGCTGCGGTCAGGAGCACCCGCCCGATCGGGGGCTTGCCGGCGGCACGTCGAGTCTCGGGATCTTCGATGCCGTGGGCCACCGAGTTGCGGACGAGGTGAAGAAGCGCCTCGTTGACCCGGTCGACGAGTGCGAGATCGATTTCCACTTCTTCGCCGGTGATCTGAAGGGTGACTTCCTTGCCGAGGCTCTGCGAGGCATCACGCGCGGTTCGCCGATGAGAGGCGAGGATTGGACCAAGAGGCACGAGCCTCATCCGCATCGCAAGATCGGAGAGCTGCCCGAGAAGGGGCATCGCCTCCTCGAGTACGGCCCGCGCGGTGTCGTTGAGGCCCGGCGAAGCGAGAAGGTTCTCGATACGGCCGCGCGACACGGAGATTTCACTCGCGAGTTCCACGAGCGAATCGACGCGGGCCACTTCAATGCGCAGGGTAGGCCGGGCGGCCCGGGCATCTTCTGAGGGCGGATCCCGAACGCCTGGGTCGGCGGCGCGGTCCTCCGCGCGTCGATCGGCGGCGCGGCGGCCTTTCGACCTCGGCCGGAGCTTCTCGGTCGGGGCGGGTTCGGCTGGGGCCGGCGGGCCAAAGGCGCCAAGCGTCCGTAACTCAGTCGCGAGCGATTCCTGCGCGGGCGACATCTGATCGCCGGACTTGGCGTCGGGCAGACCCGAGCGGAACGCGTCGACCGCCTTGAGGAGGACTCCTATCGCTTCCTTGTCGGCGGGCTGGCGGTTCCGGATGCCCGCCTTGACCGCGGCCAGCGCATCCTCGAAGGCGTGAGCGAGGTGGGCGATCGAGTCGAAGCCGAAGATCCCGGCGTTCCCCTTGAGCGTGTGGGCGTCGCGCTGCAGGGCCTCGATGGGCGCTTCGCTTTCGGGATGACGTTCGAGGTCCAGGATGGCCGACTCCATGGTGACGAGTCGTTCCTCGGACTCGGCCAGGTGGACTTGCCGGAGCCGTTCCCAATCGACGTCGTCATTCATGGCCGGTCACACCCCTAAGGCTCATCGGACCGCGGCTTTCGCGTCGAGGCCGGCCGCGATGGTCGCGGTGGTCGAAGAGGAGCCATCAATCGTCTTCACTTCCAGGATGCCGACGCCGGAGCGGAACCGAAGCCTTCGCGCGTTCGGCCCCCCGGTGTCCTCGAATCCCACGGTGATGCCGTGGCGGCGCAGGACGGCCCTCGCCATCTCGGCGTTCCTCTCCCCGAGGCTTTCACCCTCCGGCACCGAAAGGCGTCCCACGTTCGCGCCGCCAATGACGCGGGCTTCGAGATCGGCGGACCTCGAGCCCGAGGCGAAGAAGCACTGAACGAGGTCCTCGCAGGAGGTGTCGCCATAGCGGCTGCGATCCCGCGACGACCCACCGACGGCGAGAAGGAAGTGGTTCATGCCCCCCATGGCGCGGGTCCGGTCGAAGAGGCATACGGCCACGCAGGGGCCGAGGATGGTTGTGAGTTCCGACGGTTCGTGAGGCACCGCCCATTGTCCCGGTAGCAGAAAAATCTGCTTCATTCTGGGCCTGCGAAGAAGGGTTTAAGCGTTCGGGCGAGAGGCGAAAAGAGCCGTGGCCGCGTGAGCGGTCAACAGGTCCATGAGTTCGATGTCCACGTCGCCAAAGCTCCCGCCCTTCTGGGGAAGCAGGGAGAAGAGCACCACGGCGCCGGTGAGTTCGGAGCGGAGGCGCAGCGGAATTACAGCGGTGACATCAGAGGGGACGGGCGAGGCCGGGAGGGGATCGCGGCCGGCGATCCAGGGACCGCTGCCCTTGAAGATATCGGCCACGTAGCCCCCTTCGGCGGGGAGTTCCTTGATGACGCAAGGGTGAGAGGGAAACTCGCTGATGAGCTTCAAGACATTGCCGGAGCGCTCGAAGACCCCGAAGTCTTCGCAACCGACGAGGTTCACCACGATTTCGTTGATCGCCGCTAGCACCTCATCCCGCTCGAGCGATCCGTGGAGCTTGAACGTGGCGACGTACAGGTTCGCCAGGCTCGTGCACTGCTGTTCGACGAGGGCGGACCGTTCGATGTCCCGGCGGTTCTGCGCCAGAGCTTCATCGAGAATGTGCTTGAGCTTGCCGCGCTCGGAGCGAAGCGCGTCGCGCTCCTCTTTCAGACTCGAGAGCTCCTCGGAAATCTGGGTTTGCTTCTCTTCGAGGGAGGCGACGAGGGTCTTGAGGCGTTCGTTCTGCTCGAAGAGTTCTTCGGCGTGCTTCTGGGCGGAGGCGGTGAGCTTCTGGACGAAGGAACTCTTGTTGGGAGGCGTCATTGCGTGGCTACTCTCCGAGAAGGGCGCGAACTTTGGCGACGAGTTCGGTCGCGTTCACGGGTTTGGTGACGTAGTCGTTGCAGCCGGCGGCAAAGCCCTGAGCCACATATTCCTCCTCGCCGCGAGTGGTGATCAGAATCACGGGGATGAGGCGGGTGGCCTCGTGCTGGCGCAGCGCCCGGCAGGCCTCGATGCCGTTCATGCGAGGCATCATCACGTCCATGACCACGAGGTCGGGCGGAGAGGCGATGGCCTTGTCGACCGCTTCCTGGCCGTCTTTGGCCGAGACAATGTTGTAGGGCTGCCTGCCCAGAAGCATGGTGTTCATCATCAATGCCGTGGGGGAGTCGTCGACGACCAGGAGAGTCTTTTTTGACATGGGGGGGTTTTTCTGAGTGTGCGATGGAGGGGACGGAATTTTCAGGCTGAACCGGGATGATAGATGAGTAGCACCTTTGTCGGGCGCACTCGCCTCGCTTAGCCCGGGATCGCCTCTTGTGGCTCCCGCGGCGCGGCGAGCCTGAAGAACGCGATCTTCTTCTCGAGGTCTTCCGCGTGCCGCATCAGTTCTTCGGCGGTCGAGGCCAGTTCCTCGGCCGCGGAGGCGTTCGACTGGGTTACTTGATCGACCTGGGCCATCGCTTTGTTCAACTGGCCGACGCCGCTTGACTGTTCGGACGAGGCCGCGGCCACTTCCTGGACGACATCGGCGGTCCGCCTGATCGCGGGCGCCAGCGACGCGAGCTTCATGCTCGACTTCGCGGCGATGCCTAGACTGGTCCCGGTCAGTTCGGATATCTGACGCGCCGCGTTTTGGCTGCGTTCGGCCAGCCTGCGAATCTCCGCGGCCACGACCGCGAAGCCCCGCCCCTGATCGCCCGCGCGCGCGGCCTCGATCGCTGCATTCAGGGCCAGCAGGTTCGTTTGGTACGCGATGTCCTGAATGATCGAGATGCGCTCGGCGATGGTCCGCATCGCCTCGACCGTCTTGTCCACGGCGGCGGCGGACTCTTCCGCCTGGGTGGCGCCTTGAAGCGCCATGGCTTCCAGGTGACGGCTGCTTTCAGCATTCTGGGTGATCGAGGCGCTCATCTGCTCGAGGCTTGCGGTGCTTTCCTCGACCGAGGCGGCCTGCTGAGCGGTGCCGTGCGACACCGAGTTCGAAGACGCCGCGAGGTGGGAGGCCGCGAGGCTCAACGAAGCAGCGGCGGCCCGCAGATCCGAGAAGGTGGTGGTGAGGCGGTCGGCCATCTCATTCCACGCGAAGCTCAGCCGGTCACGGTCCGAACGGGGTTTGATCCTCTCGGTGAGATCTCCATCGGCCATGCGCTGGGCACCGTCGGCGACCCCCTTCAAGAAAGTCAGGAGTCCTTCAGAAACGCGATGGAGCTGGCCGACCTCATCCTCTGACGTGTGCGATTTGAGCTTGCGCTCGAAGTCTCCCTGGGAGACGGAGCGCAAAACATCCGTGACCCGCTCGAGCGGAGTCGCGATTCGCGCCACGCTCTGACGAGTCCGGTAGTAGGAGACCGCCGCGATCAGCAGGATGGCGCCGATGACCGCTAAACGGGCGCGCGCGAGCGCTGTGGATCCTCTGGCGAGGCTTTTTTCGGCATCGATCGAGATCCCCTTCTGAATCCCGCGCAGCGAGGTGTTCATCTGATTGAAGGCCTGGCCCATCTGGGCCATGGCCGCGGCGGCCACGTTCGAAGACGTCTGAGCCCTCCGGGTGTCGTTCGCTCGAAGCGCCGCGTTTCGAGCCCTGACCGCGGCGAAGACGGCTTGAGTTCGCTCGACCATCGCCACGAGATACTTCTTGGCGCTCTCGTACTGGACGAGCTGGGCGGGGTCAGCCGAGAAGACAGCGGTGGTGAGCCCGTCGACTCGCTCGAATTCGGCCTTTGCGGTAGCGAATGCCGTCTCGGCTCTCTCGGCGTTCCAGTCCTCGAGGACATCATTTCCCGGAACGTTCAAGGTCTGGAGGGCCGCCATGGTTTCCGAAATGGCGGTCAGGCGTCGAAGCTCGGCGAGCGCCTCGTTTTGTTGCGCGCCGAAGGAGGAAATCTGTGAAAACACCAGGGCGCCCAGGGCGAGCATCAGCCCGAAAGCCACTGCCGAGTCCCTTAGGAGGCCCGCTCTGATTGTCTTGCCGGCCATCGCCATCCCCTGAAACACCTCAGATCGAAGGGGCCGAGGATATCCCACCGAACGGGCGGTCCTTCGAGGGGCGAGCCAGGGCTTCGGTAGAATGGCCCGTGGCCGATAACAATCCGATGGCGGGAGCGCCCTGGCAGCCCATCACCCTGGGCCGGGCGAGTGCGGCGCCGGCGCAGACAATGCGCGTCGGCTTCGTGAGTCTTGGCTGCCCGAAAAACCTCGTCGATTCCGAAGTGATGCTCGGGACGCTGAAGCGGCGCGGGCATGAAATCGCGACGGACGTGAACTCGGCCGATGTGATCGTGGTGAATACCTGCGCGTTCATCGACCGGGCCAAGAAGGAGTCGATCGACACCGTTTTGGAGATGGCGAAGCTCAAGACTGGGGCGGATGGGGTCGCCAAACGTCTCGTGGTCACGGGATGTCTCGCCGAACGGCATGACGCCGACCTTCGGCGCGAGATCCCGGAGATCGACGCCACTCTGGGCACCGGGCAGATTCCGGAGATCGTGGCGGCGGTCGAGGGGAAGGCCACGGTCGTTGATCGAACCAGCAAGCGCCCGGAGTGGATTTATGACGCGGAGTCGCCGCGCCTTCAATCAACCGCGTCGCACACGGCTTTCGTGAAGATCTCCGAAGGCTGCGATTACACCTGCACGTTCTGCATCATTCCGACGCTTCGCGGCCTTCATCGCTCGCGGCGTCCCGAAGACATCGAAAGCGAAGTTCGCCGGCTGGCTGCGTCCGGCGTCAAGGAGATCGTCCTCGTCGCCCAGGACTCCACGCGGTACGGTCTCGATCTGGGCCAGCGCGGCGCTCTAGCACCGCTCCTCCGGCGCCTGGGTGCGGTCGACGGAGTTCGCTGGATCCGCGTCATGTACGCCTATCCGGCCACGGTGACAGATGAGATCCTCGAGGCGATCGCCACCGAGGAACGGGTGGTCAAGTACGTCGACATGCCTCTGCAGCATGCGAGCGACTCCGTGCTCAAGCGCATGAAACGGCCCACGGGCAAGGGAAACCTCCTTGGCATGGTCGAGCGCGTGCGCGACCGTGTTCCCGGCGTCGCCTTCCGGACAACGTTCATCGTGGGTTTCCCAGGTGAGACCGACGAGGATTTCAAGCAACTCACGACCTTCGTCGAACAGGCGGAGTTCGATCACCTGGGCGTCTTCACGTACTCCGATGAGGACGGCACTGCGGCGTTCGACCTGGACGGCCGCGTCCCCGCGAAGGTGAAAAAGGCTCGGCAAAGCGAACTGATGCGAATTCAGAAGCGGATCTCCCTGCGCAGGAACAAAGCCCGGGTCGGGAGCCGGGTCGAGGTCCTGGTCGAAGGAACCCATCCCGACACCGACCTGCTGCTCGCGGGCCGGCTCGCCTCCCAGGCGCCGGAGATCGACGGAAGTGTTCTCATCTCCGATCCCGGCGAGAACCCGCCCGGCCGCGGCGAGTTCGTGATGTGCGAGATCACGAAGGCGCACGCGTACGATCTCGAAGTGCGCGTGGTCTAGCGAGACCTTCAAGCCCTTAAACGGAGCGATTCATGAGACGGTTGTTACTTGTGGCGTTGTGCGCGACTCTCGGTGCCGCCTCCGCCACCGCTGCCGCCGAGCCGCCACAAAGGCGCGAGGCGCTTCGCCGCTTCCAGATGGGCTGCCAGATTCGGGCGGACAAGTTCAACTACGTCCTGCCCGAGGCCATGCGGGAGAACGGTGTGGACATGTGGATCGTGACGCTGCAGGAGCAGGCCTACGATCCTCTTTATGAAGACCTCGGTCGAGGCTATCCGTCTTCGCTGCTCGGCTATTACGTCTTCACGGATCGCGGGGGAGACCGAATCGAGCGCTCGGCGCTTGGCATCACCGGATACATGCTCGAGCAGTGCGGCGTGTACGACATCCTGACCGGTCCCGATCTTGCTGCCTTCGTCAGGGAGCGCAACCCGAAGCGCATCGCCCTGAACTTCGCCGAGGAGATCGGCGCGGCCGACGGCCTTTCACACTCGAGCTTTCTGAAGCTCTCTAAGGCCCTTGGCGAGCCGTGGGTGTCCCGTTTCGTCTCGGCGGAAAAACTTGTCTCGGACTTCCGCTCGCGCCGCGTGGCCCTTGAAATCGCCGCCTTCTCCGAGGCCGCGCAGCACTCGGTTGAACTCGCGGAGCGGGCGCTGTCGAATGAAATCGTCACTCCCGGCAAGACGACGCTTGCAGATGTCGCCTGGTGGATGCAGGAGGAACTCCTGCGCCGCGGTTTCGGGTCTTCGTTCGACATGCCCTCGGTGTACATCACCGGACCAAAAGGGAACGAGGGACTGTCGAACGACCGCATCATCCAGGGCGGGGACTTCGTCTCGATCGATTGGGGCGTCTGTCTCATGAACTTCTGCACCGACGTGAAACGGCAGGCTTACGTTCTGAAGGCGGGCGAAACCGCGCCGCCCAAGGGACACTTGAACGCTTATGCCCAGGCCATGAGGGTTCGCGAAGTGATCAAGCGAACCGCGAAACCGGTGGGTACGGCGGCCTCGATGCTTAAGGCGGTGGAGACGGCCCT
>JAYUUU010000110.1:0-3361 GCA_043754395.1 Vicinamibacteria bacterium | reverse complement strand
ACCTTGCCGCCTTGATGGCCGCACTTCTTCGCCCCCGGCTTCTGATCTTCGATGTGATAACCCGGCACGCCCACTTCGACGAAGCGGCGGACGAGGTTGCGTACATGCGCATCCCCGCCGTGGCCGGTGTCGGCATCCGCGATGATGAAGGGACGGAAGTCGACCTCGGGGGTCGCCGCGCGCTGCGCCTCGGTCATGCGCGAACGCGCGAAACGCTGGTTGCGATCGGCGGCAAGCAAGGCCCGTACGATCGGGGCCGCTTCGTCCGGCACCTGGCTGAGCGGGTAACTCGCAAGATCAGGCCCGGGATCCTCGTTGACCGATCCCTTGGCAGAGGTGGCCCAGCCGCCTAAATAGATGCCTTCGATGCCCGCTCGCTTGAGCGCCACGGCCTGGCCGGGAGAGTACGGACCGAAGGTCGTGATCTGTTTGCCCGCGGCGGCGAGTTCCTTGAGCCGAGCGTAGAACTGTTCGGCGGCGTCACGCGCCACCGTGTAGTCCGTGCGAATCGTGCCGCGCTGCTCGGCCACCTGACGCGCCGAGTACAGACGCGTGATCTCATCGAACCGGGATGCGGCCATGAACGCCGCGGTCTCGGCGACTTCTGACTCGAAAACCTTCATCGCTTCATTCTCCTCGGGGGACGGTTACGGTTTGGCGAAATCCAGATTCGCGGTGATGCGAAAGCCGCTAGTGCGGAGGCGAGTTCGGTAGTCCTCGATCCGATCTCGCGCCAGAGCCAGGTCGTGGTTGTCCAGATTCAGATTCAGGAGATCGACGTACCAGGGCAGCTTCAAGGCGCTGGTCACGTAGGTCTCCACGATCTCCCGGGCGATGGGCAGCGTAGTCGCCTTCGAGTCATCGTGAACATCCCGGTTCGTGGCGGCGAGGAGCTTCGCGTACTCCTCGTCGAGCAACCGGGCGAAGAGGTCGGCGGTGAACGAATCGCCCTTGACGAGTCCGGTCGGCGCATCGTCTTCAGTGAGCGTCGCTTTCTTGTGCAGCCATTCCCACAGGATGCTCAGGCGGATCTCTCCCGTGGCCATGTCTTCCATCAGATAGAGGACATCGTCGTTGCCGAAGAAGTCGGCCGGCTTGAGGGCCGCGGCCTGGAAGCCCTGGCCGAAGGCGTTTCCGTACTGCAGGGCCACGCTCAAAAGGTCGCGCGCGCCTCGCACCGTGCGCGGGGCGGGCTCGATCAGGATCAAACCCTGCGCATCTTCTGGAGTGTAGGTGAGCGCGGGAAACTCGCGGCCAAGCTGATTGTCCTCGCCCACCTTCTCCCAGACCGGCCGCACGATGTGGACCATCTTCCAGTGCGCCGCCCACTTCCCGCTCGCCCCTGCGCGTTGCTCACGTTCGGCCCCCGCGGTGGCGCGGGCCATGCCGCTTTTGACACCGGCCTCTCCGCCCACGGGAATGTTGGGCTCCATTCCGCCTTGCCATAGCGCGCAGTTCCCCGCCGCGTCTTTGGTGTTCACGGCGCGCCGGACACGGTCTTCGTAGTGGCGCATGTAACCGTAGGTCATGGTTATCGCGTCGATGTTCGGGTTGATGAATTGCGGGTCGCCTACCATCGCGTCGGACACGCTGTTGATGTAGTCCCAGCGCCCGGTGTTGAACCCGACGAAGTGCCGGCCGAGGGCGGCACGGATCTCCATCAGTTGAAAACACGCCTCGACCTGTTCCACCAGCACGTAGATCTTGATAGCGCCCGCGGGCAGAGACAGATTGGCTTCGAGCGCCTCCAGCATTCGGTTCCACAGCCCCGCTTCCTCAGCGGTCTGGATCTTCGGGAGGTAAAGCGCTATCGGCTCCCCCTTCTCGACCAGGCGACGATGGTTGTTGACTACGTAGAGAACGAGGTCGACAATCGACGCGGAGAAGCCCTCGCCGGTCTTGAGACGAACATGGCGGTCGTCGAGGTGCAGACCGCGTGCCCGGAACAAGACGGTGGTGAAGTCGAGTTGGGCGCGCCAGTCGGCGACGATCTCACGGCCGTGAAAAAAGCGAGCCCACACATTCATCTCTCCCGCCACCTGTTCGGCCACCGCGAGGAAGCGAGGGTCGCGGTGCAGCGCGAGTTCGAGATTGCGCTGATTGTCGAGCGACATCGTCTGGATCTGGCCCAGTGCGTCTTCGCCGTCGAACATCCAGCCGTCAGCACCTGAGAGCAGCGCGTAGGCGACATTCCGAAGGCCCAACTCGACCGACGCGTTGGGGCGAGCCGCGGGGCCTGTCCCCTGGATCCATTGCCGCCGTAGCCTAGGTGGAATGTCGCCGCCGGTGAAGCGGCCTGCGCGCGCGTCGCGCACGAGAATTGAAGTGCCCGGGATGACCTTGTCGGGATCGAGGAAGGCCAGAGGCGCCCGGTCGCGCACCCGTTTGGCCCGCCGCTCGAGCCGCGCGGTCATAAGGGCCACGCGCTCGGCGTTTAGCGGCGCGAGAGTGCTGAGGGCGCGGAGCGCTTCGTTCGTGAAGATATCGGGATAGCGGCCGGCCAGGCCAGCACGGATCTCGAGCCCATGGCCGCCTTCGCTGTCGTCAACCATAGAGTTAATCCCTCAGGTCGACTCTAGTGTGGGAACGCCGCGGGGCTTATTTCAACCCCGCGGCCTGGATCGCCCTAGAACTTGAGTTCGATGGTCGCGGTCAGGGTGCGCGGATTTCCCTGGGATCCTTGAAGAATGCCGAGGGACGGGATGTTGTACCCGTTGGTCAGGTATTCCTTGTCGGCGAGGTTCTTGCCGTTCACGGCGACGCGCCAATGACCGCCGGGAGCGAGCCAGCTGAGGTAGGCGTCCCACAAGCCATAGGCCTTCTGCCGGATGGGAAGAAGAGGCGTGCCCGGGCGGCCGGGATACTGGCCTCCTTCATTGGTGAGGGTCGACTCGTCACGGTGGGAGAAGCCGACGCTGCCCACAAGGACTCCGCGGCCAACCACGCCGCGGCCGGTCGCGCGCAGCGCTCCGGTGAACTTCGGCGCGTTCGTGATCACCTGAGTGTCAACGAAACCGTCGCGGTTGTTGTCGAGCGGGTCAGGATCCACACCGAGGTAGCTGCCCTGGCCGGAGATAGAGAGCCAGCTGAAGCCCACCGAGGACGCGTCGAACTCAACTTCGAGCCCCTTCATAGTGGCGTTACCAGCATTGAGGAACTGGCCGAAGAAGGCGCCATTGACCGTGGTGAATGTGCTGACCTGCACATCCTTGTAGTCACCGTAGAAGGCCGCCGCGTTCAGCACCAGCCGGCGGTCGGCGAGGACCGACTTGACGCCGACCTCCACGACATCAAGGATCTCGTCTTTGAAGGGCAGGTCGGAGCCGGGAGCGGCGATCGTGTTGGCGCGGACGTTGAAGCC
>JAYUUU010000109.1:0-3641 GCA_043754395.1 Vicinamibacteria bacterium | reverse complement strand
CAACCGGATCGACATCTCCCGAGGCCTGCCGACTCGGCGTCCGGTTGCGATGTCCGCCTGGCGAACCGATCTCGTGGCGGGTCTCGCTTTCGAGGGCCTCTTCGTCTATCGCGACGGCTCGTGGTCGGAGGTTCGGTCCGGCTTCGGAACACTCCACGTCCGAGCTCTTGCGGAGAGTGCGGCGGGCGAACTCTGGATCGGCGCGCGCGAGGGTCTCTTCCGGATCGGTTTCGCCGAGCGCGCGATGACGCGGCTTCACAGGGTCTCGGTCCGGTCGGTCGCGGCAGCGGATGCCGGGCGAGTGCTCAGCAGCGGAGAGACCGGTGCTTTCGTGACTCAAGGAGGTGTGACGACGCTGAAACGAATCGAGGGTGTCGAAGCAGCCTGGGTCGACACGGTCGCAGTCTTCGATGGACGCGCTCACGCGGTCACGCCTCAGGGCCTTTTCGCGGAAGGCACGGACGGAGTTCTGCGCGCTTCGCCCAATGGCGCGAATGTCGGATCGATCGCGGTCATCGACGATCGACTCGTTGCCACCGCCGATCCCCCGGACAATTCGCTGCGACGGTTCGATCCGTCCGGGCGGCTCCAGATCGAACAGCTTCCCTTCGCGGTGCGTCGCGTCTTTACGGTCGGGGATCGTCTCATCGCGGATACTGCGAACGGTCTCGCCGAGCGATCGAACGATGCGTGGCGCGTGATCTCGAAACGCGTTCAGCAGGAGAGCTTCGGCAACGCGCACGTGGGTGCGCTCGCCACGTATCGGGATCGCGTCGTCGTGGGTTTTTTTGACGGCGGACTGGCGGAACTCGTGCCGGGCCCCGGCCGCGACAAACTGAGCGCGGCTGCGAACCAGGGTGAGACGCTGCTTCTTCGCTCCCTTCCGGATCCGGCCGGCTCGGTCTGGGCGGTCAACGGACTGCTCGATGCGGGCGGTGCGCTCCACATCGCCAGCCTGCGGGGCGCTTTTCGCTTCGACGGCGCTCGAGTGACTCCGGTCGAAGGGTCCGGCGCTTCGTTCTCTTTGGCGCAAACGCGGGCCGGCGTCGCGATCGGTTACGGAGAAGGCGTTCTCCTGCCCGAAAGGAAGCTCCTCTCCGGCTTTCATGGCCTGCCCGGAAATCAGGCCACCGCACTCGCCTCCATTGAAGCGGGACTGTTGGTCGGAACGCCTTCCGGGCTTGGCTACGTCGCGGAGAGGAAGGTGCGCTGGCGCGTGGTCTCGGGCGAAGGCAAACTCCCGCACCCCTGGGTCACCGCCATCCTTCCCGTCGAGGGCGGCGTCCTCATCGGCACATACGGGGGCGGCCTGACGCGACGTGTGGGATCCATGTCCGACCCGGGCGAGTGGCGGCCCTTCGCCGAGACGCAGGGACTCAAGGTCAATACCGGGTGTCTCGTGATCGCGAGCGGCCGCGTCTACGCCGGCACGGACGGCACCGGATTGTTCCGCCTTTCGGTGGATGGAACGAGGTTCGAACGGCTTAAGCTATCGCTGCCGTCCGAGCGGGTGACCGCACTTCTCGAGAAGGATGGCTTTCTCTACATCGGGACGGACGAGGGATTGACACGATGGCCGGTCGAGCGCGACGACAAGCGGTAGAGCAGCGGACTCTCAGTCTGCTGTTTGGCGCCATGTTCGCCGCGCTTTCTGCGAGGACCGAAGCGCAGTCCGGTCTCCTGGTGCCGACGAGCACGGGGCGGCAGGATGCGGCCGTTTTGTCGCTGCGAGAGATGACGATCGACGCTTCGATCGCCCGCGGCTACGCGCGCGTGAACGTTCGGCAGATTTTCGAGAACCACACGGACGCGATCCAGGAAGGAACCTACCGGTTCGCGCTGGCGCCCTCCGCGGCGATCGGGGACTTCGCGGTCTGGGACGGTTTGGTGCGCATCCCGGGCGTGATTCTAGAGAAGCGCCGCGCGCGTGCGATCTACGAAGCGCTCACCACCCAGCGGATCGACCCCGGGCTCCTTCAGCAGGGCGAAGAGGAAGATCGCGAGCCGGGGGATGGCCCCCTCACCTCGCGCTCGGGTGCCGCGCCTTTTTCAGTGAAGGTGGCGCCGATCCCGGCGAAGGCGACAAAACGACTCGAGCTTCAGTTCCAGCAGGAGGTCGCCATCGTCGGTCTCACGGGAGAGTTCAGGATGGCCCTCGTGCCGGTTGACGGCGAGCCTCTCGTGGCGCGCACTCTGAAGATCCGCGTCGGGTTGAACGGCCTCGTTCACGAAGCCACCGCGAACGGCCTCCCGCTGACGCCCTCGGTCGATGGCGTCACCTTCGAAGGGAAGAACGTGAAGCTCGATCGCGATCTCATCGTGCGCTTCAAGCTGCGCGATGAGACGCCTCTGAAGCTTTCGGCCTTCCGCAACCCGGACGGCCGGATGCCCGATGGTCTCGCCCTGGCACCGTGGGAGCGGCCCTCGGATATTCCTCTCGAGAAGGATGGCTTCTTCTTGATGGAAGTCCTGCCGCCGGCGACGATGTCGACCTCCGCGTCGGTTGGTGCGACCGCGGCCGCGCCCAACAAGCGCGCCGCCCTCTCGGTCGCGGTGCTCTTCGACACCTCCTTGTCTCACCGGTTTTCGGGTCTCGAGATGTCGTATCAGCGCCTCGTACGGCTTTTCGGGACGCTCACACCGGCGGACAAGTTCGCCCTGGTTCTGTTCGACGCCACTGTAGACGCTCCGCCCTCGATGGCGAGCGCGATCGACATCGTCAAGACCACATCGCTCGAGCGCCTCCGCAATCGCGCGCTTTCCCCGGGCACAAACGTCCTTGACGCGGTGCGCGCCGCCCAGCAACTCGTCGGTGATGGCGACAAGGGCCGGCTCATTCTCTTCACCGACGGTGTCGCCATGCCTGCGTCACGCGGCCTCAATGCCGCGCGGAAGAAGACACCTCTTTATGTGAGCGTCGCGACCTCGGACGCGGGTGCTGCTCTGCGGGGCGCCGCGGACGGGGTTCTCACCGCCCTCTCTTCCGAGCCCGAGACCGATCTCTTCTTCGACCGGATATTGGGCCCAACGAAAACGCCTGCCGCGCCGACCGCGGCCGCATCCAATGAAGGCGCGCTCCGTGTGACCGCGGGCGACCCCGGCCTTCGCGATATCTACCCGGTCATGGTGCAGCCGCCGACACCGCAGTCTCTCTCGGGCTTCATCGGCCGGTACTCGAAGCCTGCAGCAGGAGTCCGCTTCGCCATGGCTGCGGGAATACTGCCGCGCAGCGCCAGCACCCTCACCGCCGCCCTGCCCGCCAAGGCCCTTGAAGCGCGTGACCTTCCGAGGCGCTGGGCGCGAGCCCGGGTCGATGAACTTCTGCGCCGCATCGAAGCGGAGGGGGAGCGACGCGAGTGGGTCGACGAGATCATCGAACTCTCTCGCCGCTACAAGTTTGTGACGCCCTACACTGCGTTCCTCGCGGCCCCGCGTTCCCTGCTTCGGCCCCGTCGCATCCAGCCCGGCGACCCGGTTCTGCGCGTCGAGTGCGACGAAGGCACGGTAATGGCGACCGCCCTCTTCCCCTTCGGTCTGAAGCTGCCACTGGTGAAGCGGCCGAGGTCGAATGTCTTTGAGGGACGCTTTCTCGTGCCCGACTCCTTGAAGGATGGCCGATACAGCGTTCAGATCGTGATGCG
>JAYUUU010000108.1:0-3633 GCA_043754395.1 Vicinamibacteria bacterium | reverse complement strand
TGCTCGGCGAGCACGTCCGCGATGCGGTCGGTGACCAGAGTGCCGTTCGAAAAGATGGTGACGAGCAGCCCCCGGCGAACCGCGTGCAGGTAAACCTCGATGAAATCCGGCCGGAGGAAAACTTCCCCACCGGTCATCAGCAGAAAGAAGCAGCCCTGGTCCGCGATTTCGTCGACGAGGCGGAGCATGCGCGCGGTATCGAGCTCGCGGGCGATCTCGGCGGCATCCCCGGGGGACTCGTTCACATAGCAGTGAACGCAACGGAGGTTGCAGCGGAAGGTGGTCTCGAGGATCCCGTTCACCGGCGCGCGAGCGCCCGGCGCGCCGAAGGAAAGGGCGGCGAAGCTCTTTTCGGCGATTCCGGAGATGGGCAGAGGGGCGGTCATGAGGCGGATCAGGGGCGGCGGAGCACCCGCGAGAAGGCGCTAACTACCCGCGTTCTTGCACAGCGACTTGTTGCACGAGGGCGGATTGGGGCCCGTGCCCGAGGTTCCGGTCTTGCATCCCGCCACCGCCAGCTCGTCGCCGGCGATGCGGACGCGGAAGATCTTCGGCGGCTCGTAGACACGTCCGTTTGGGGGTTGAACTGTTTGGGCCATGAAGACTCCGCGAATGGGACGGCAACGCGCTGGGAACGATCTGGGGGGCAATCAGCGTACTTCAGGAACCGAACTCATGGCAACAATCGAGCGTGCGCTGGATCACCCTCGTTTCCGGCCGAAGCGCCGGGCCACCACGTCCGGCCCAGAAGCCGGAGGAGGCTCAGCACCGCCCGCAGAAGGCGTCGAAACCGCGGTTCGGGGTCGGCCTGAATGGCGATCACGGCCTCTGGTGATCCTTTCGGATCCAGGTAATGACCTCGGTCTCCTTTCGTCCGGATCGTGTTCCCTCGGCTCCAAACAACGCGGTGGAGGCGCAGGCCGCCGGGGGTTTGGATCAAAACCACGTCACCCGTCTGCGGATCGCGGGTTGTGGCCATGAGCTGAATCCGTGTCCCCTCCATGAGTGCGGGCTCCATGCAGGTGCCCGAAACCGTAAGGGTTCCGCCCGCCGGGCCGAGCGCCAGGCACTCGCGGATCCACTGCTCGGCGACCTCGGGAGTCGGGACCCGGGTGTCCAGGGAGTCTTGCGGTTGCGATGGCGGCCTCGGCTCGGCCCCTGCCCACCCCGCCTCCGCCAGAGCGCGCCAGCGCTGAAACGCTCCCGCCCGCCGCGTTGATCGTCCGGGGATAAGGGAGGGGAAGAGCGTCTGCTTCAAGCAGCGCCATTTCGAGGGAGCGAGTTGAAAGCGAACGAAGGCCAGGTCCGCGGCCGAGAAGCGAAGAGGCGGGGCAGGTCGCGACTCGATCCAACGCCTGAGCCGCGGCGGAGTATGACGAGCGACCTGGTCGGCCAGTTTCGCCATCGGTGTTGAGCTCTCGTTTCGGCGAGCACACGCGACCGTCATGGCTCCGAGAGCCTCGAGCGCCAAAGCCCCGCGCGCGATGGCGACCACCTGATCAAACCTGAGCGTTTGCAACTCCAGCAGTCGAATGAAATCGCCAAAGTGGTGGTCGTTCACGACGAACCCATGCTGAAAGGCGGTGTGTAGCGCGAAATGAATCAGGAGGTCCGGATCCGAGAGCCGAAACATCGGGGTTCCATTGACCGCGACCCGGCTCTCCCAGAGCGCTCGGTGGTCGATTGGAAAAAGACCCGGGCAGGCGGTCAGCGAGACATGCAACTCCAAAATGACGCCGCTCGAGCCTTCCTTGAAGACCAAAGCGTGGTCGGATGCGCCCACCTCGACAAGCTCGAGCGATCGCGCGACTTCAATCGCCCTCGGAAAGTTCGGCGTGTCGATCACCAGAAAGTCGATATCGGCCATCGGCCGGTTTTCAGGCCCCCCGTAGAGTTCGTCGACGATCGAAACGCCCTTGAGGGCCAGGACCGACACGCTCGCGGCCGCGGCGGCCGCCGCGAAGCGGTGGGCCAGGTCCATCTGCTGGGCCCCGCGCGTGGCCAGCCAGAAGGCGCGCCGCTTAGTCCCTGAGCTTCCCAAGACTCACGAAGCTCCCGATCAGACCCACGACCGCGCCGATCCCGATAAGTGCCGCGACATCCACCGAGCCAAGAGTCGGGGCGAGCGTCGCCCCCAGATTCGCTCCTCTCATGGCTTCGACGACGCGCTCAAGGACAAGGGCCAGAAGAGCGCTCGCGAGAAGACCTCCAAGGGCCCCCGACAAAGAACCCTCGACAAGAAAGGGGCCGCGAATGAAGGCCTTGGAAGCGCCGACGAGTCGCATGATCTCGATCTCGTCCTCCCGCGAATAGACGGAAAGACGGATGACGTTCGCGATGGTGAAACCCGACGCCACCGCGAGAACGATGCCCAGAACCATGGCGAGGCCGCGAGCGAGTCCCACAAACGCGGAGAGGCGATTCACCAGGATGGCGTCGTAGTGCACGTCGTCAACACCCTCGATCTTCCTCCAGCCCTCGATCAGATTCCCCACGATCTGGGCGCGCGCGAGTTCAGGCTTCAAGGACACCTCGATGGAGGGCGGGAACGGCGTCTCACCAATTTCTTCCGGAATCGCGGCGAGGTCCGGGAAAAGGGCTTTGAAGCGGGTGAGCGCGTCATCGGATGTGCGTTCCTCGACGCTGTTCACGACCGGTTGCGCCTTGATCTTCGCGACGAGGGCGGACCGCTCGGAAACGCCAAGCTGCGGGGACAGGTAAACCACCACCTGCACCTTGCTCGCGAGCGATTCGACAAGTGTCCCTCCAGCGCGCGCGATCGAGAAGAACAGACCGAAAACACCAAGGGACGCACCAATTGTCGCCACCGAAACCACAGTCAAGACCCGCCGCCGCAAAAGGCCGGAGAGAGCCTCCTCAAACGCGTAGCGGACGGCCTTTGACATTGAGCGTCATAATACGGGCAAGACCCATGGCAATACTCATCGGCGTGGCGGGCGGCACGGGCTCGGGAAAGACATCCTTCGCGCGCAAACTGGTCGAGTCGATCGGCGAGGAGAGTTGTCTGCTTCTACCCCAGGACTCGTATTACCGGGATACGAGTTCCCTGAACCCGGAAGAGCGATTGCGCTGGAACTACGACCATCCTCACGCCTTCGACACGAGTCTGCTCGAGCAGGACCTGCGGGAACTGAAGATGTCGCGGCCCGTGCCTCACCTCACCTACGACTATGCGACGCACGCGAGGGCCGTGCTGCCGGACGCCTTGCGACCGCGTCCCGTGATCGTGCTCGAAGGCATCCTGGTTCTGGCCGAGGAATCGCTGCGGCGGATCATGGACATCAAGCTCTTCATCGACACCGATGCCGACGTGCGGATCCTGCGGCGCCTGCGGCGCGATCTCAAGGAACGCGGCCGGAGCTACGACTCGGTGGAGAAGCAATACCTCGAGAGCGTCCGTCTCATGCACCTCGAGTTCGTCGAACCGTCGAAACGCTACGCCGACCTCATCATCCCCGAAGGCGCTCAGAACAATGTGGCCTTAGACGCGGTGATCGCCCGCGTCCAGGCCATGGTTGCCGCGCAGAGCGTGGCTCCCGGCCTTCAGACACTCACTTCGGCAACCTGACCTTTCACAAGGGTGATGACCCTCTTCTTCATCCTCTCGATCAT
>JAYUUU010000107.1:0-2424 GCA_043754395.1 Vicinamibacteria bacterium | reverse complement strand
CCTTGACCGCGAGCCGCGTCCTCCGGCCATCGCCCTCGACTTCATCCTCATTGTCCGTGGGTCCGCTGCTCTCCACCGGCATGTTTGCCATCACGCGCGCGGGTTTTTCGACGGCGCCCTTGGGCAACTCCGGCAGCCACTCATTCAAATCCCATCCGCGCTTTTCTCCGGGCTGGGAGTCCCACACCTTGCCCACCGAGGCGGTGTAGTAACCGTTCGCGCGGAACTGCTCCTGCATCAGGGGAACCTGCGGAGTGAAGATCTCGGGGAGGGCGTCCTCGCGATGCAGTTGCAGGCGCGCCGGCGACATTCCGGAAAGGAATGCGGCACGCGACGGCGTGCAGAAGGGTGCAGGCGCGTAGGCCTTTTCGTAAAAACGTCCGCGGGCCCGAAGTCGGTCGAGGTTTGGGGTCTTCACATCGGCGAACCGGGCATACTGCGCGCCGAGGTCGTCGCCGATGATCATCAACACATTTGGCCTGCGACCGGACACCGGTTGGGCCGCCGAGGGTTTCGCGGGCGGCGCAGGAAGCACCAGACGCTTCGCGAGGTCCGCCTTGTGAGCCTGCATCGCAGGAAGAAGGGCGAGGTTCGTCCACTCACGAGGATCCGCGACTTCATCGAACATCTCCTCGCTGCCGTCGGGCCATTGGGTCAACCTGAATCGCTGGGACCGAATGCTGCGTCCCACTTTGGGCGCGTCGCGCTGAGCGTTTGCGAGAAGTGTCGTCCGGATCACGCGCTTTGGATCGACGATTGCGGGGGAGAGGTCGAGGCCGTCGGCGCGCGCGAGTCGCGCGCCTCCAAGTGCCGCAATGGTGGGCGCCAGGTCCTCCACCCGCGCGAGTGTTGCGGCCGCCATGCCGGGCTGGATCAGCGCAGGCGTCTTGATCAGAGCCAGCCCGCGCAGCCAGTCCTCGAAGAGCAGATCCTGACGCGGCGGGGCCGATCGCTCGGGGCGCGGAGCGGGGCCCGTGGACACGAGGACGATCACGGTCTTCGAACCAAGCCCGCGCTTCTCGAGGCCCGCTTCGAGGGCGGCGATCTCGCGGTCGAGTGCTACGAACGCAGCGTGGCGCGAGGCGGCAAGGCCAGAACGATCTGCGGACTCCCTTGGAGGGGGCGTCACCGGGAAACCAACCGGATCAAGAGGGGCGCGATCGGAAAGGGCGATTGCGGGAACGGTGAGAGGAGGAGCTACGACGTTTGGCGCCGGGCCCACGGCGGGGAGTTTGCGCAGATCGAGCGTCGCGAAGACAAAGGCGGGCCGCGAACCTGAGGCGTCGAGGGCATCGAGAGTGCGCGCCGCGGTATCAGCCACGCCCGACTTGACCGCGCGCTCGAATCCTCCGCCTGAAGCGCCTGTGGCCGACAGGTTCCAAGTGACATATCGCTTCGTCTTCAGCGCGGCGACGACGCCATCCGCGCCCCCGCCTTGAGACACGCCCAGCAGGGCCTTCCCGGTGCCGGTCCACGAAGCGTCGCTCGTGAAGATCGAGTCGAATGGTCGCGAGCCGAGGCGAAGTTTGCGAAGGGCCGGATAGAGGTTTACGCCCGGGTCCTCGAAAGGAAAGCCGGTCCCCTCGGCCACGACCACCACGATGTGCGGCGCGGTCTGCGGCCACGCGAGGCAAGGGAGGAGGAGCGCGCCGACAAAGGCCGCCGAAAGACCGAGCCCCTGCGCCCTCATCCATTTCATCGCCACCGGAGGTTAGTCGCCGCGTTCTTAAAGGGTCAAGGAGCGCTGGAATAAGATCCGGCGTCACGATGACCATCAACCTCAAGGATTTCGTCCATGATGTCCCGGACTTCCCGAAGCCCGGAATACTCTTCCGCGACATCACCCCGATGCTCGCCGATGGCCCCGCGTTCGCGGCCGCGATCGAACAGCTCGACGAGCTCACGAAGAATGTGAAGTACACCCGCATCATCGGCATCGAGAGCCGCGGCTTCATCTTTGGCGCCGCCCTGGCTCAGCGCCGGGCGTGCGGTTTCGTGCCCATGCGAAAGCCGAAAAAACTCCCCCGCGCGACCGTGCGCGAGACCTACGCGCTCGAGTACGGCGAAGACACCCTGGAGATGCATGAGGATGCGCTGATGGAGGGAGAGCGAGCCCTGATTGTTGACGACGTTCTCGCCACCGGTGGTACCGCCGAGGCGGCAGCGCGGCTGGTGAGCCGGTCACGGGGCGAGGTCGCGGGCTTCGCGTTCCTCATCGAACTCGACTTTCTCAATGGAGCCAGGCGGCTGGCCCCGCACTCTGTGGCCACCGTCCTTCACTACTGATTGCCGGAGGGTAGCAGTCCGTGGTGAAAGTGTGCCGTGGCACCGAGACGAGCGATGCGCCCGGCTGGCGATGAGCCGAAGGGCCCGAATATCGGGAATATTCGGGCTCCTGAGTGAAGAAGTCCAGGCGGGATGCAG
>JAYUUU010000106.1:0-8006 GCA_043754395.1 Vicinamibacteria bacterium | reverse complement strand
GCCGCTTATACTTTTGTTTTCCATGCGCCTGTAGCTCAGGTGGATAGAGCGGCAGCCTTCTAAGCTGCGGGTCAGGGGTTCGAGTCCCTTCAGGCGCGGGGATGCATGGCAGAATCTCCGCCCCCATGCGTGAGATTCTTATCGCCACTCAGAACCGCGACAAGCTTCGCGAGATCGAAGGGCTCATCGCGGGTCTGCCGTTCCGATTCGTGATCCCGAAGGATCTCGGCATCGAGGACAGCCCCGAGGAAACCGAGACCACGTTTCTCGGCAACGCCCGCCTCAAAGCCCTTCACTACGCGAAGGCCTCCGGCCTGCCCGCGGTTGCTGACGACTCGGGCCTTTCCATCGATGCGATGAACGGCGAACCGGGCGTCTACTCCAGCCGTTTCTGCGGTGAGAACGCGACGTACCCACAGCGCTTTGAAGAGATCTGGCGCCGGCTCAAAGAGGTGCCTGAGGACAAGCGCACGGCCCACTTCACCTGCGCGGTCGTCATGGCCTCGCCCGGTTTCGTCCTGTTCGAGACCGAGCAGCACGTTCACGGGCGGATCGCCTCGCGTCCGCGTGGCCTCAATGGCTTTGGGTACGACCCCATCTTCTTCCACCCAGCCTCAGGCTGCACCACCGGCGAACTTCCGCGTCATCGTAAAGACGCCATCTCCCACCGCGGGCAGGCGTTCGCGAAGCTGCGTACCTATCTCGAATCTCTCGGCAAAGGCGAACCGCGGCCCTGATCGGCGCTGCGCTTAGCGAATCCAGCCGCGGCGTCTATAGACGAAGATCCCGAGGTGTTCGTGGATCATCGAGCCGAAAGACTGCAGGCGCTCTTCAGGACGGTCCAGCGTCTCGAGGTCGAATCGCGTTTCCCGAGCCGGTGAGGCCATCACCTCGAGGCCGAGCCTCTCGAGCAGAGCCGCGCCGCGGAAGGTGTGAGTGGGGGAGGACGTCACGATGATCCGTTTCAGGCCTCGCGCCTTTAGGTACTCGGCCGCCATCACCGCTTCATCGTGCGTGTTGTGGACCGGCTGAAGGACCACGAGTTCGACGTCGGGTTTGAATCTTCCGAGCAGGGACTGCGCGAAGGGTTTTTGCGGGGCGTAGGGCGGAGGCAGTTCCGAGATCATCAGCCTCGGCGCATGTCCGTCCTTGACGATCTCGAGGCCGCGGAGAAGTCGCGAGAGCTGGGCTGAGGTCGGGTCGCCATCTGTCTGCATGCGCGTCGCGAGGACGAGCACCGCGTCGGCGGGCCCAAGGGCGTCGCTGCGCACAAGTCCGCTCAGCAGCATGCGGCTCACCGGGCCATACGAAACCGCGGTCCACAGAAAGCCCAGGGCGGCGACCGCGGCGTAGAGGGGTTTACGCAGACGCGTGGTCGCGCAAAGAGCGCCCACCATCGCGCCCAGAGGCAGGAGGAAACCGCGATCACCCCAGAAGGAAACGAGCGTGGTGAGGTCGAGATCGCGGCAGAGCAGACCTCCCACGAGGCCCAGTGCTGCGCCCAGCGTCCGCTGCTCGCGTGGTGTCACCTCTTCTTTCCGTCCTTTGATGACTTCGCTCGGAAGCCGAGGTGGTTCACCACCACTCGCTGGTGACCATCGGAGGGTTTGTTTTGAACGCCGCCCTCGGCCTTGATGTAAAGAGTGGTCGAGCCACCGCCGTCGAGATTTATCGCGTTCACGACACTCTCGGCGAGAAGGATCTCGCTCATCTCCGGCCCGGTGAAACCAAGGGCCGCTTCACGGCGGCCATCGGCGACGAGGATCACGAGCATCCCGTCCTTCTTGAGCCCCAGGGCGGTGCGCGGATGCCGCACGGTCATGAACTTCTCGGAAGGTGGCGAGGCCTGGGAGTTTTCGACAAGGCGCGGGCGGCCCGACACCGCGGCCAGAAGACCCACCGAGGGAGAGAGTGCACCGTCCTTTCGCAGCCTGCCCTGGAAGATCGCCGCGGTCCCATCGCGAAAGAACGCCATCGTCATGGGACATCCTTCGTAGACTGCGGTCCAAAGACGTCCTTCGCCCGCGGTCACCCCGCAGCTCTCGGTCTTGGAGAAGAAGTTCGCGTTGATCGCGATCTCGGCGCCCACCCGTTCCGCGAACTCCGAGACCACCGACCAGGCTTTATCGGGATCCGTGCCCACCGCCTCCATCGCGCGCGGTGCGAGGAAGACGAGGTGGTAGTCCTGCGCATTGTCCGTGCGGTGGATGTGGACCACGCCGGAATAAGGCTTCGTCGTGCGTTCCGCGGCGCCTGTAAGGGGGCTGGTAGACGCGAAGGCGACGAAGAGAAGAAAGCGGCGATTCATGTCGATGGACTCCCGGCGGCAGACGAGTTTAGTGTCTGGGGATGCGGCTCACCATCCTGGTGCTTTTGTTCCTCGGGGGACCGCATGCCTCGGCGCAGGCCATGGTTCGCTATTCCGTCGCGCCCGCCTCCACCGAAGCCTCCGGAGTGAGCCGCCTGCTTCGCGTGAGCCTGTATCTGCCCGTCGACGCGCTAGCCGCACCGGTCACGCTCATCATGCCCCGCGCGATTCCCATGGGGTACGGCCAGCAACCCTACGATCAGTTTGTGACCGTCACCGCCGCGCGTTCGCGATCCGGCGCCGCCGCGACCGTCCGCCGGGAGGACGGCCCGCGCTGGTCGATCACGAGCTCCGCGCCTGAAGAGTCCATCGCCGCCATCGACTACGAGGTCGATCTGGTCGCCATGGAGAACGGAATCCTTTCGGGTGGCGATTCATCCCGCGTTCGCGAAGGGTTCATCTCGGTCCTTGGCTACTCGGTCTTCGCCTATGTAGAGGGGCTCGAGGATCACGCGATCGAACTCTCGGTAAGCGCACCCGCCGCCCACCCTGCCTGGCCGGTCTTCTCGACCCTAGCACCTGTGGCCCCGGCCGCGACCGGGCCGCTCGTCGCGCGCGCGACCAACTTCTACGAGCTTGCCGATTCTCAAATCCTCATGGGTCCGGCCTTCCGTGTCAGCCGGATCAGGTCCTCACCCGATCTCTTTCTCGCGATCCATACGGAGGGTGCGGCCGATGAAGAGGTGATGGCTCCTCTCGCGCGGCAGGCGTTCGATGCAGTGATCGGATATTTCGGTACCACCCCGTTCCCGCATTTCACTCTGGTCTTTGACTACCTCAAGCCCATTTCCCCCCGCCACACCTATGGCTTCAGCATGGAGCACATGCAGAGCGCCACGTTCGGGGCGCTGGCGACCGCGGCGCCGACCGCTCAGTCGACGGAGCGTGAGCGCGCCGGTTTTCGCTACAACGTGGCTCACCACGTCTCGCACGCCTGGATTCCCAAGCGGTGCGCAGGCCTTGGCTATTTTCCTTTCCGGTGGGAGCTCGCGCCCCTCATCGAGACCATCTGGCTGAGCGAGGGCTTCGGGCAATACGCCGCCGCCGATGCCCTCTCGGACGTTTTGCCGCCATCGCTCGATGGGAGACCGTACCGCGAGACCCTGGTGGAGGCGCGCTTTCAGAACACTCTGCGGGACATGCCCGACTTCCTGAAGCGCATGCCCCTGCTCGATCTGTCGCGCACCGCGTCCACGATGTACTCCGAGGATTTCCGGACGGGGCGGACAGTCTTCTCGCGAGGCGGCCTGATGGCGAATGAGATGGATCAGAGGATCAAGGCCGCGACTGGAGGCCAGAAACGCCTGCGCGATGCGCTCCGCGCCCTCGTCGCGTGGTCGGCCCGGGAGAAGAGGCCCTTTCGCATCGAGGAATTGCCCGGGATCTTCAAGATCGCGACAGGAGTGGAAACGCGTGACGTGATGGACCGGTGGCTGGCGGGAATGCCATGAACCTCGGCCCGGATTCCGAAGCATGACCATCAGCCCGCTCGTCGTCGTCATCGCCTACCTGATCCTCACCACCGGGCTTGGGATCGCCCTCGGATATAGAGCGAGGAACGCGCGCGACTGGGCCGTGGCGGGCGGGTCGATGGGCACCTTCATGCTGGCGGCCGCGATCGCGGGGACGCGCATCGGCGGCGCCGGGATCTACGGTGTCGCGGGCGACGTGATCACGGGCGGGGTGTGGAACGCGATCTGGTATGCGACCAGCACGTTCCTGGCACTCGCCGTGGTCGGCTTGTGGTTCGCGGTTCCATATCGACGACTCGGTCTCCAAACCGTCGGCGAGGCCTTCACCCGAAGGTTCGGCTCGGCGCGCGCCCAGGTTCTCACGAGCCTTTGCGTGCAGACCGAGTACATGATCGTGAACGTGATCGAGGTCTATGTCACCGCGGGTCTGCTCGTGTTCATGACCGGCATCAGCGTTTCGGTGGCGACAGCGTGCGCGGTGGTCATCCTGGTGAGCTACACCGCATTCGGCGGCCTGTGGGGCGCCGCGTACACCAACCTCATCCATGTGGCCGTGATCATTCTCGGTCTCGGCGCGGTCGCTCTCCTCGGCGTCGACTCGATGGGCGGATGGTCCGAGGTCACGCGCGCGGTCTGTGAAAAACTCGCTCTTGCCGGCCGCGACGAAGCCCGCTTCTGGAGTTTTACCGGAGGGGGCCCAGGTCCGATCGTCGCGATGATCTTCTCCGCGGTGATCCACACTCCGGCGGCTTCGATCTACGCGAACTTCTCGACCGCGGCCCGCACGGAGAGCCAGCTTCCGAGGACCTTCGTCATCGCCGGTCTTGGCGCCGCGTTGATGCCCCTTCTGGCCGGCTGCGTCGGCGTGCTCACCCTCGCGCGATACGGCGCGGCGAAAGGCCTTTCGGGCTATGCGAGCATCACCACCTTCGCGACCGAGACGAGTCCATGGCTCGGCGGTATCGCGATCGCCGCGATTCTCGCCGCGGTCGTCTCCACCGGCGGGCCCATCCTCCTCTCGAGCGCCACACTGTTCGTGCGCGACTGGATGCCCGCGCGAGTGAGCGCCACCCCGGAAGGGACCCTTCGCGCATACCGCATCGCGACAGTTGGGTATGGAGTGTTGTCAGGCTTCCTCTCTCTCCTCGTAGTGAAGTCCGGGATCTCCTTGCTGAGCCTGCTGCTTTTCGGATACGCGACGGTGGTACCGCCCGCGATCGCCATGTTTTTCCTCATCTACTGGCGGCGGACCACGGAGGCGAGTGTGTTCTGGGGGATGGCCCTTGGGTACGTCGCGAGTATCGTTTCATACGCGCTGGTCCGGTTCGGTCTTTCGTCCTATGACCCCTCGTACGCAAGCACGCTGGTTCCGCTTGTCGCCATCCTTGTGATTACCCTCGCGGCGCCGGGAAAACAGGACGCGGCCGCCGAACAGTTCCACGCGACCCTTCGGTCCCGCGCGCAATGACTGGCGACCCCCTTCTCGAAGGAAACCAGAGCGTGCGGATGCGCGATGGGGTTTCGTTGTCCGTCGACATCTACCGCCCCGCGCGGGACGGGACAGCGCTTGCCGGTCGCTTTCCGGCTCTGCTGGAGCGGACGCCTTATGGCAAGCGCCGCGCTGTGCTCTCTCAGGCGGGGGAGTACTTCGCCCGTCACGGCTACGTGGTGGTCATGCAGGACGTGCGCGGCCGTTTCGCTTCAGAAGGGGAGTGGTACTTCCTCTCGGAGCAGGAAGGGCCCGACGGTTTCGACACGATGGGGTGGATCGTCGATCAACCCTGGTGCGATGGGCGCGTCGGGACGATGGGTCTTTCGTATTCCACCGCGACCCAGCAGGCTCTCGCGGTCTGCCGTCCTCCCGGGCTTCACTCGCAGTTCCTTTCAGACGGAGGCTATGACTACTTTCATCGCACCCTGCGCCACTCGGGGGCCTTCGAACTCGGCGTGCTGTTGCCCTATGTCATCCGGCTGGCCCGCGAGGGGCCGGATCTTCAGGATGATCCAGCCCGCCGCGATGCGTTTGAAATGGAGCTCGACGGCCTGCGCCCGTGGCTCGACCGGCTTCCATTGCGCAAGGGCCAGTCTTTCCTCCGGCATGCTCCCTGTGAGGAGCGCTGGTTCTTCGACATGCTCACCACGAGCCGGCGCACTCCCTACTGGTCGCAGCCAACGCTGAGCCTCAAGGATCACGTGGACGCGTACCCCGATATCCCGATCTTCTTTCAGACGTCGTGGTACGGCCATCACGTGTGGGCGACCATCGAGAAGTACCGGGCGATCCGCCGCGGCCGGAAATCGCCGATGCGTCTGCTCATTGGCCCGTGGCTGCACGGCTACGACGACTTCGGCCGCACTCACGCAGGCGACGTCGACTTCGGCCCGCAGGCGAGGATCCACTTCAACGAACTGCGTCTTTTATGGTTCGACGCCACACTCAGGAATGTCGAGAACGGCATGCTTCGAGGCCCCGAGGTTCACCACTTCGTCATGGGAGGGGGGCCGGGCGGACGCGATGCTCAAGGACGCCTTCAGCATGGCGGCGAGTGGCGTGAGGCCGAGAGCTTCAAAGAGGCGCACACCGAGCCGATGGTGCTTTATCTCCACGGCGAGGGCCGTCTTCGCCCGGAGGCGTCCACGTCGCCCGAGGACTCCCGCAGTTTCGTCTTCGATCCCGTGGACCCCGTCCCGACGGTCGGCGGGGGAGTTCAAAACGGGATGTTCCCGGCCCTCATTCAAGGAGGTGCTTACGACCAGCGCGGACGAGAAGACTTGTGGGTCTGTTGCGACAAAAGGCCTCTCGCTCACCGTCCTGACGTCCTCGTTTTCGAGACCGAGCCTTTCGAGGCAGATACCGAGGTCATGGGCCCGGTTGAGGTCCGACTGTTCGTCTCCTCCACCGCGATCGACACCGACTTCACCGCCAAACTCGTTGATGTCTATCCTCCTGACGCCGCGTGGCCCGAAGGGTTCGCGATGAACCTGACGGATTCAATCGTCCGGTGTAGATACCGCGATGGTGTAGAGAGTGAAGCCTGGCTCGTCCCCGGGGAAGTGGTGGAAATCGTTATCGAGCCACAGGCCGTGAGCAACCGGTTCGCACGGGGGCACCGGCTTCGTCTCGATATCTCGTCCAGCAATTTTCCAAGATTCGACGTGAATCCGAACACCGGGGAGCCCTGTGGTCTCGAAACCCGCGTGGAAGTGGCGACAAACCGCGTCCACCTCGATGCCCGCCACCCCTCACATCTGAGACTTTCGAGGGCCTCGCCGCCGCGTGTGTGATGGCCCTCACAGGGGGCCGCGGCCAAGGCCGGACGGTCTGCGGGCTGACGGTAAGCTTCCGCCCTTCCCACTTTCAAATTCTGGAGTCTTCATTCCATGTCGCGTAGAACCTTTTCAGGCTTGGCGGGGATGTTTCTCGTTCTTGCCCTTCTGCCGCAGCCGGCGCAGGCGGCTTTCTCGACCTGTGCCGCGCCCTGGGCGAATTTCACAAACCTCCGCGACTACACCCTCGGCGGCGAGGTCGTTCGCGATTATGAACTCTCCGCCGACCCGACCAACGGCGGCGCGTCGGTTCCCCCGGCCGAGACGGACCTCGCGTCCGGGTCGCCCGGGAGCTTTCCGGGTCCGCGCACCACGCCGGGCTTCGCTTATTGGAATGGGGGAACGGCCTGGAATCCCCTGAACCCGAGCAGCGCGGATGACGACGTTGTTCTCTTCCGCCTGCGGCTGCGCGGCTCACCGCGCACCAGCAAGGACGACTTCAGTTCCTACCACTGGAACATCTTGTTCGACGTGGATGGCGATGGGTACAAGGAATACTGGATCGATATCAACGGCACCTATCAGGCGAGCGGAACCACGGACCAGGTCCAGGTCCTGTACTCGAATCTCAACTCCCAGGTAATTGACGATCCGAACACCGCGCGCGTCTCCGAGTTCTCGGCCTCCGCACTTCCGCTAACCACGGCCGGTTGCACCGGCGCCGGCTCGCCCGGTCTCTCACACACCCGGACGTTCGCGGTTAACGACCCAACGCTCGGCGACGTCAGCGACCTTTCGGGCGACTACATCCTCGAGGTGCAGGTGCCTCTCACCGCCTTCAACGACATGCAGGGCAACCAGGTGGTGTTCCCGAACTCACCGATCGCTTTCATGTTCTC
>JAYUUU010000105.1:0-5373 GCA_043754395.1 Vicinamibacteria bacterium | reverse complement strand
CTTCGACTCCGGCTCCGGCTCCCCCCGCTCCGGCTCCTGCGGCGGCACCTGTGGCCACGAAGGCCGCGGCGCCCGCGCAGGCTGCTGCTCCAGCTTCCGCCACTCGGCCGACGGTCGCCCCGCCCGCCGCCCCCGCTCAAAACGCCGGCGGTCGCGTGAAGGCGTCGCCTCTCGCGAAGAAGGTCGCCGCCGAAAAGCATGTGGCCCTCGAAGAGGTTGCGGGTTCAGGTCCCGGCGGACGCATCGTCAAGCGTGACGTCGAAGCCTTCGTCCCCGCCGCGGCCCCGGTTCGCGGCTCCGCGGCGCCTTCAGCCGCGGCCCGACCCGTGCCTAGAGTCCAGGTCACGCCGGGTGTTTCCCAGAGCGTCCCGCTTTCCAGCATGCGGAAAACCATCGCTCGGCGCCTCTCTGAGAGCATGTTCAGCTCGCCGCACTTCTACGTCACCGTCGACGTGGACATGGATCGCGCGGTAGACGTCCGTAGCCAGCTCAAGGAAGCGGGCGAGAAGATCAGCCTCAACGACCTCATCGTCCGCGCCTGTGCCCTGGCCCTCCGCGCGGTTCCGCAGGTCAACGCTTCGTGGGCTCCTGCGGCCGACGGCTCGGCTGACGCGATCGTGCTCAACGGAGACGTCCACGTCGGCATCGCAGTGGCGCTTCCGGACGGTCTCATCACACCGGTGGTTCAGTTCGCCGACCAGAAGCCCCTCGCCGCGATCGCCGCGGAAGTTCGCGAGCTTGCGGATCGCGCGAAGAGCAAGAAGCTCAAGCCCGAGGAATACATGGGCGCCACGTTCACCATCTCGAATCTCGGAATGATGGACGTGCACGAGTTCACCGCGATCATCAATCCTCCGGGCTCCGCGATCCTCTCGGTCGGCAGTGTCCGCAAAGAGGCGGTCGTCGGCGCGAACGATCAGATCAAAGTCGGTCACCGGATGAAGATCACGCTCGGCTCCGATCACCGCGTGATCGACGGCTCGGTCTCCGCAACGTTCCTTGGCGAAGTGAAGCGCCTCCTGCAAAACCCGGTACTACTGCTGGTTTAGGGCGGCTATGCCGGGGTGACGTGGTATCCCCGAGCTAGGTAGAAGCATGGCGGAGTATTCGTTTGAGACAGTCGACGTCTTCACCGACCAGCGCTTCGGCGGAAACCCGCTGGCGGTTTTCCCGGATGCGCGCGGCATCTCCGACCGCGACATGCAACGCCTGGCCGCTGAACTGAACCTCAGCGAGACCACGTTCGTCCTGCCACCTGTGGATTCATCGAACACGAACCGCGTTCGCATCTTCAATCGAAATCACGAGATGCCTTTCGCGGGTCACCCGATGGTCGGCACGGCCTTCGTCGTCGCGAGGAGAACGAAAGAGGCGGGCGACACGCTCCGCTTCGAGGCTCCCGCGGGCCTTGTGACCGTGCGTCTGACCCGGCGCGATGGTGAGGTTGAAGGCGCGGTCATCGAGGCGCCGCAGCCCCTGATTCTCGGCGTGCGGATCCCCGCGGAAGAAATCGCCGAATCCGCCGGTATCGCGACGTCCGAGATCGTCGTGTCCAGCCACGTGCCCACCCTCGCATCGGTGGGAAACACCTACGTGATCGCCGAAGTCACCGAGGCGGGGCTCGATAGCGCCCTGCCAAACCTCGCTCACTTCAGGCGCGTCCTCGACTCTCATCCAGGACTCAATGGACGCTTCTCGCTCTATCTGTACTCACGCCGCGGGAACAGCCTCTCGGCCCGGATGTTCGCGCCCATCGTCGGCACCTGGGAAGACCCCGCCACCGGTAGCGCAGCCACACCACTCGCCGCCCTCCTCCTCTCGCTCTCAGGGCGCGAACGCGAACGCTACGAGATTCACCAGGGCGTGAAGATGGGGCGGCCGAGCCTCCTCATGGCCGAGGCGTGGAGGGCGGCAGGCGGCATCCGGGCGAGTGTCTTCGGGTCCTGCGTCCCGGTTCTGCGGGGTCTGGCGACCCTGTAACCGTACCCTCGGATTCCACATCCCAAGCGGGACTACACTATCCGCCATTTCTGTCCCTGGAGGCCTGCATGAGCACATCGGATCCTTTCGCGGAACTCAAGAAGCGTCAGCGGGAGATGTGGGCTTCGTTCTCCCCAACCGCCATGTTCACGACCCCGGTGGCGGGGCATCTGGTGAAGTTCGCCGAGGTCGTGGCGGGCGAGAGCGTGCTCGATATCGGGACGGGGACGGGCGTCGTGGCCCTCACCGCGGCTCGGGCGGGCGCCAAGGTCAAAGGCCTCGATCTCACGCCGGAGCTGCTCGAGGACGCCAGGCAGAACGCTCGGATCGCCTCGATCGAAGGAATCGAGTGGACCGAGGGTGACGCGGAGAACCTTCCTTATCCCGACGCCTCCTTCGACCTGGTGCTGAGCCAGTTCGGACACATGTTCGCGCCGCGGCCTGACGTCGCCATCGCGCAGATCCGGCGGGTTCTGAAACCGGGCGGGCGTATCGCCATCGCCACCTGGCCTCCCGAGCACTTCACCGGCCGGATGTTCGCCCTCGTGGGCCGGCATTCCCCGCCACCTCCGCAAGGCGCGTCGCCTCCACCGCAGTGGGGCAACCCGACTCTGATCGCGGAGCGGCTGGGGCCGCACTTCGAGCCCCCGTTCTTCGCGCGCGGGACCATGAACTTCCCAGCCTTGAGTCTCGGCCATTACCGCACCTTCATGGAGCGGTCGGTCGGCCCGATTCAGAAGGTGGTGGAGTCGTACGCGAAAGACCCCGGCAAGCTCGCAGAACTGCGCGCCGAGTTCGAAGCGCTCGTGCAGCCCTACTACTCAGACAACGTCGTCCATCAGGACTACATCCTGACCCGCGCCAAGGCGCGTTAAAAGGCGCCCCGAGCGCGCCTAGCTGATCTTCTTGACCGCGGCCATGGCGGTCGCGAGCGTACCCGCGACATCCCCGAGGTTCGCCGGGACAACCAGGGTGGTCGACGACTTCGCGATATTGCCGAACTGAGTGATGTACTGCTCCGCGAGGCGGAGCTGGATCGCTTCGTAACCGCCTGACGCCTTGACCGCGTTCGCCACCGCTGAGATCGCCTCGGCCTGGGCGTTCGCGACAGAGCGGATGGCCGCGGCCTGACCTTCGGCCTCGTTCACCTGCTGCTGGCGACGGGCTTCCGAAGCCTTGATGACCTGCTGCTTTTGACCTTCGGCGGAGTTGATCGCGGCGTCGCGCTCGCCTTCCGAGGTCAGAATCACGGAACGCTTCTCGCGCTCGGCGCGCATCTGCTTTTCCATGGCCGCGATGATGTCGGTGGGCGGCTTGATGTTCTTGATCTCGTAGCGGAGAACCTTCACACCCCACGAGTCGGATGCCTTGTCGACTTCGGCCACCACGCGCTGGTTGATGTGGCCGCGCGCTTCGAAGGTGTTATCAAGCTCGATCTGGCCGACCTCGCTGCGCAGCGTCGTCTGGGCGAGCTGCGAGATCGCGAAGAGATAGTTGGAGATGCCGTAGGACGCGCGCTCCGGATCGAGCACCTTCAAATAGAGGATGCCGTCGACGCCCACCATGACGTTGTCGCGCGTGATGCATTCCTGCTCGGGAATGTCGATCGCCTGTTCCTTGAGGGTGTGCCGGTAGCGGATGCTCTCGACGAAGGGCATCAGGACGTGGAAGCCGGCGTCAAGCGTCTTGCTGTAGCGGCCGAGCCGCTCCACGATAAAGGCGCTTTGCTGCGGCACCACGATGGCGGTCTTCATGAAGAGGACAAAGATGCCGATGACGAGGAAGAGGACTACGAAAGTACCCATGGTTTCTAAAAACTCCCTATTCTTTTTCAACGACGAGACTGAGGCCGTCCATCTTGACGACGCGAAGCCGGTCGCCTTTCTTGACGCCGGCCGGATCCTGACAAAGGGCACTCCACGAAGCGCCCCGGAGCTCAACTTTCCCTCGGGCGTCGGCCCCGAAAGCCTCGAGGGCTATCGCAGTCGCTCCGACGATCTGGTCGACCTTTGACGTTTGGCTATCGAGCTTCTTCCTCAACACGGGCCGCAGGGCCAGGATCATGGCGGTGCCGAGGATGACGAAGGTGAGCCACTGCGCCGGGCCGGACTCGAGTAAGCCGAAGTTCACCAGGACGGCAACCACAAAAGCTGAGATGCCGAAGAAGACGGTGAAGAAGCCTCCGGGCGTGAGGATCTCGAAGACCAGGAGGCCGACGCCAAAGATCACCCAAAGAGCCCAGGACATGGAAATCACTTGCGCGAATAGTAAACGAAAAGAAGCCGGCCGATCGGGAACGGCTAAACGAGTTCGAAAGCCGCCGCCAGACCCATGCCGCCGCTGATGCAGAGCGTCGCGAGGCCGTAGCGCGCCTTGCGCCGCGCCATTTCATGCGCGAGGGTCACCACAATCCTCGTACCCGTGCAGCCGATCGGATGACCGAGAGCGATCGAGCCTCCGTTGACGTTCAGTTTCTCGGGGTCGAACCGAAGCTCCCGGTCGCAGGCGATGACCTGTGCCGCGAAAGCCTCGTTGGCCTCGATGAGGTCGAAATCCTCGAGCTTCATCTTGAGACGAGCGAGCAGAGACCGCGTCGCGGGAACTACGCCTATGCCCATGATCTTCGGATCGACGCCCGCAGACGCCACGCCCAGGATTCGAACGAGGGGCGGATCCTTGAGCGTCTTGAGCTGGGTTTCCGAGCACACGAGAACCGCCGCGGCGCCGTCCGTGATGCCCGAAGAGTTGCCGGCGGTCACCGTGCCCTCGGACTTCTTGAACACGGGCGCCAGCTTGCGCAAGGCCTCGATGGTGGTGTCCGCTCGGGGATGTTCGTCCTTCGAAACGACGGTCGAAGTCTTCCCCTGACGGACTTCGACGGGAACAATCTGCGATTCGAAGCGGCCTTCCGACTGGGCGAGGGCGGCCTTTTGCTGTGAGCGAAGAGCGAAGGCATCCTGCTCATCGCGCGAGATGGAATGGATCTCCGCGAGCCGCTCGGCGGTCTCACCCATCAGCATGTCGGCGAGGGGGCAGGCAAAGCCGTCCTTGTACATGCCATCTGTGACTTCCTGAGCCCCCATCTTCGAGCCCCAGCGGGCACTGGTCAGAAGATACGGGACGCGGCTCATCGATTCGGTTCCCCCCGCGAGCACTGCGGTGGCGTCGCCATCTCGCACCGCCCTAAACGCGAGATCGATCGCCTTGAGTCCGCTGCCGCAGGCCATGTTCAGGGTCATAGCCGGAACCGTTTCGCCCAAGCCCGCGCGAAAGGAGATCTGCCGCGCCACATTCGGGCCGCCTCCCGCCTGACGGGCGCAGCCGATGATCGTCTCGCTCACCGATGCCGGGTCGACCCCCGACTTCTCGATCACTGCTTTCGCAGCGTGAACG
>JAYUUU010000104.1:0-9890 GCA_043754395.1 Vicinamibacteria bacterium | reverse complement strand
GTGAAGTGCTCGCCGCCGATGGGGAGAACCGCGGTGTGCCACAAAGACCCCTTCTCGAAGATCGCGATGTCGACGGTGCCGCTTCCGATGTCCACGACTGCAACCCCGAGTTCCTTCTCGTCCTGGGTGACGCAAGCCTCGGCCGCGGCCAGCTGGGCCAGAACCGTGCTTTCGACTTCAAGCCCCGCGCGGTGCAGGCAGGAGATCGTGTTCTGGGTGGAGGTGGAGGATGCGGTGACCACGTGCACGTTCGCCTCGAGGCGCGCGCCACTCATGCCGGAGGGATCGCCGATGCCTTCCTGATCGTCGACCACGTACTCCTGCGCGAGGACATGCAGAATCTGGCGATCGGGTGGGATCGAGACGGCCTTCGCGGCGTCGATGACGCGACGGATGTCTTCCTTCTCGATCACGCGATTGCGAGCGGAGACCGCGATGACGCCGCGCGAGTTGACGCTTTTGATGTGCGTCCCCGCGATGCTTACGCTGGCCTGCTGAACCTCGACCCCGGCCATAAGTTCGGCCTGCTCGATCACCTTCTTGATCGACTCGACGGTGGCATCGAGATTGATCACGACGCCTTTGCGTACGCCTTTCGACTCGGTGTGGGCGGCGCCCACCACGTTGAGGCGGCGGTCGTCCATCGCTTCCGCGATGATCGCGCAGACCTTGTGCGTGCCGATGTCGAGTCCCGTGATGTACCGGTCGTTTTTACGAGCCATGGTCTTTAGGGTTCCTTATTCTCTGGTATTTGCGTCAAGGGTGGGCGCGTCCGCGCTGAGGTCGGCTTTTTCGTCGCGGGATGCCGGTTTCGCGTAGATCCGGTCTTTGAATCGAAGGTCGAAGTATTCGGCGTCCGGGCACCGTTCCCGGAGCTTGTGGCGCAGGGCCAGGAAGGACAGGACACGTTTCCGGTAAGGCGGTTCGGCGAGTTTCAGAACCGAGCCGTCGCCGCGCAGGACGACCATGAGGTCCCCGGAGCGGTCGACCGAAATCTCGGAAATTTCGGTCGAGAGGTCCCCGAGGTCGTCGAGCAGGACCGAGGCGCGGCGGGCCCGGTCGCGCCGCACATCCACCGACACGCCGCCAAGACCCCGGATGATTGGAAGGTCAAAGCTCGCGGTGCGCGGGCCGAGGAGGTCGATCAGTTCGCCGGAGGCGTCCATGACATAGAGCTGCTCGGTTTCCGCGAAAGCGATCGGGAAACGCTCGGTGACGTCGACGAGCAGAGTGTCCGGCAGTTTCCGCCGGACTACCGCACCCCCTACCCAGGGCGAGGCCGCGAGATTCGACCGCAGTCCTTCGAGGTTCGCGCCCACCAGACTCTCGCCGAGCGCCGGCCCGAGCATTTCTCGCACCTCGCCCTCTGAAAGGAAGTGGTTGCCGGTGACTTCGATGCTCGCGATCCGGAAGCGGTTCGGGATCGCGAAGCGCTCGGTGAAAAGGAAGACTCCCACCACCGAAGCGCACAGCGCCGCGCCGATCTGAATGAAAACGAATATCCGCTTGAAGCCCGAGCGCCTCTCACGCCGCGTTTTCGAAAGGCGCGCGGGACGGAAGAAGGGGCCGTCTCCCGACATGCTCTGGAGAGGTGTCTCCTTGGGAGGAGGGCCGATAGGAAGGCCGCGTGCCGAACTCACGGTGCGGTGCTCCTTTCCTTCAGGAAGGCTTCGCCCACTTCGACGACGTTGCCGGCGCCCAGGGTCAAGAAGACGTCGCCCGCGCGGAGACCCTTGAGCACCAGGCCCCGCGCCTCATCGAGGGTTCCCGCGAAACGGGCGGCGTGGCCTTTGGCGGTGATCGCTTCCACGAGTTTCTCCGCCGTGATGCCTGGCTCCGCGGGCTCGCCCGCGGCATAGATGTTCGAGAGCCAGACCTCATCGCAGAGCACGAAGGCTTCGGTGAATTCGTTCCACAACGACCGCGTGCGCGTCACGCGATGGGGTTGGAAGAGCGTAACGACACGTCGTCCCGCGTTTCGAGCGCGAAGAGCTTTCAGTGTCGCGGCGATCTCCGTCGGGTGGTGCCCGTAGTCGTCCCACACGTCGACGCCGTCTCTCTGGCCTTTCCATTCGAGTCGTCGGGCCACGCCCCGGAAGGTCGAGAGCGAGCGCCCGGCAAGTGCGGGAGAGACTTCAAGACTCTGCGCGACCGCCATGGCGCCGAGGGCGTTCAGGGCGTTCATCTCTCCGCCTACGCCGAGGGTGAACGAGAAGGTCCCGAGCGGGCCAACTCCGGCCACTCTCGGGAAACCGTTTTCGTCCATGGCCGCGATTCCGCTCACCGCCGCCTTCGAGGAGAAGCCGTAAGTCAGGGATCGATCCTTCACGAGGTTTGCGATCTCAGCAGTCACCGCATCATCGGCGCACAGGACGGCCTTTCCGTACGCGGGGACACTTGTGGCGAATGTCTCGAACGCGGCCGAAACATCCGAGAGATCGGCGTAGGTGTCGAGGTGCTCGCGGTCGACGTTCGTGATGAGACACAGCGTCGGATGAAGCTTGAGGAAAGAACGATCGGACTCGTCCGCCTCGGCCACGAAGGCGTCTCCGCTGCCGACGCGGGCGCCTGATTGAGAACCCTTGAGTTTTCCGCCGACAAGAGCAGAGGGATCGAAACCGGCGGCTTCGAGAATGCCGGTGACCATCGCGGTAGTGGTGGTTTTTCCGTGAGAGCCCGAGATCGCGATGCGATGCTTGAACGGCGCCATCATCGCGTCGAGCAGGTCGCCCCGATGAATCATCCGGGCTCCGCGGGCGCGGCCTTCCACCACCTCGGGATTGCAATCCTTGATGGCTGAGGAGAGAACCAGGCACCGCGCGTCGCCTACGTTCTTCGCGTCGTGGCCGGTGTGCATTGCGATCCCCATGGCCGAAAGTCTTTCGGTGACGTCAGAGGCCTTCGAATCAGAGCCGGACACGACGTGTCCCTGCGAGCGCAGGATCTCGGCGAGCGGACTCATCCCTGAGCCGCCGATGCCGACGAAATGAAACGGGCCATGGAGTGAAGCGGGGCTCATGCCGCCTTCACCAGAGGAACCAGAAGATCGGCGACGCGCGCGGCCGCATCGGGCCGGCCAAGCGAGCGAGCACCCTGTTCGAGTGACACCAGCCGCTCGGGTTTGCCGACGAGACCCGAGACGACGGCGCCAAGAGTTTCGAGTTCGCTCTCGGGCACCATGACCGCGGCCCCCGCGGCCACCATCGCTTTCGCGTTCCAGGTTTGATGGTCGTCCGCCGCCGATCGCAGCGGCACCAGGATCGCGGCTTTGCCGGCCACCGTTAGCTCGGCGAGTGTGGTGGCTCCCGCGCGACAAAGAACGAGATCAGCGGCGGCGAAAGCCTCCCACATGTTGTCTATGAACGGCACGACGTCGGCCTTGCGCCCCGCTTGCCGATAGGCGTGCACGACCTGGTCGAACTGCGCCGGCCCGGTCTGATGGACGATCGTGAGTGTGGCCTCATCCGGGAGGGTCGGAATGGCTTTGATGAGCGCCTCGGAGAGGATGCGCGAACCCTGAGATCCGCCGAAACAGAGAAGCCGCAAGGGCGGCGTATGCGTTTTCGGTGCGAGGGTTTTGAACGAAGAGCGGACCGGGTTTCCGGTGAGCACGCCCTTGTCGCCGAAGTGGGGCAGGGTTGATTCAAAGGCGCACGCTGCACGCCTCACGAAGGGGGTGAGCTTCCGGTTGGTGAATCCAGGGATGGCGTTTGGTTCGAGGAGGATCGTGGGAATGCGCAGAAAACTCGCCATGAGGACGAGAGGACCCGAGGCGTACCCGCCGATGCCAAGCACCGCGCTTGGTTTTGTGCGTAGCAGGAGAAAAACCGCACGCAACATCCCCCAGGGGAGCAGCACCAGTCCTCGGATGCGGGCCACGAGGGAAGGCGTGTTGAGGGGCAGGACAGGGAGAAGGTGCAGTTTGAGATTCGCGCGCGGCACGATCCGGCGTTCGAGGCCCAGGGGTGCCGTCGATCCCACGAATTCCACGCGGAAGCCGCCCTGCCGGCCCGCCATCTCTTCGGCCACGGCGAGCCCGGGGTAGATGTGACCTCCCGTTCCGCCGGCCGCGATGAGGATGAGTGGGTTCAAGTTCGCCGCTCGATCAATCCGTGTGCTGAGAGACGTTGAGGACGATTCCGACCGAGAGCAGGCACAACACGAGCGAGGTGCCTCCGGCGGAGAAGAAGGGGAGAGGGATGCCCTTGGTGGGCGTTAGCCCCAAGACCACGCTCATGTTGATGAACGCCTGCGAGACGATCGTCATGCAAAGACCCGCGGCGAGGAGCCGGCCGAAGAGATCGGGCGCGCGCTGCGCGGTCCTGAGGCCCCGCCACAGAAAGACCAGGAAGAGACCAACGACGATGAAGGCGCCGATGAAACCCAGTTCTTCGCCGACCACGCCGAAAATGAAGTCGGAGTAGGGATAGGGCAGGAACGACGTCTTTTGTTCGCCCTTCATGAAACCGCGGCCGAACGGCCCGCCGCTCCCCACCGCGATGACGCTCTGGATGAGCTGGTAACCGGTGCCCTGCCTTTGCGACCATGGATCGAGGAACGCGAAGATGCGGTCGAGCCGATACGACGCGGAAGTGATGCCGATGAGCAGCACCGGCAGCAGCACCGCGCCACCCACCACGAAGAGGCGGAACGGGACGCCCGCGAGGAACGCCATCGCCCCGGCCACAAGGGCGATGTGGATGGCTGAGCCGAAGTCGGGTTCGAGATAGACAAGGAGCGCCACCACACAGACGGCGGAGGCGGGCGCCAGCACATCCCGCATGGTGGAGAGACTGCGCGCGCGTCGTTCGAACTCGGAAGCAAGGAAGATCACGATCGCGAGTTTTGCGAACTCGGAGGGCTGGAAGGAGATCCCGCCGAGGCGGATCCACCGGTTCGTCTCATTCACCGAGGGCGAGGCGAGCGCTCCGATCAAAAGAAGCATCGCCACTCCCAGAATCGAGAGAGCCACCGACCTTGTTCTAAGGATCCGATAGTCGAAACGAAGGCTCGCGAGCATGGCCGCGACGCCGAGGACCGCCCAGAAGAGCTGGCGGGCCATGATCGCCTCACCGTTGATCCGTCCGCCGCTTTCCGAAAAAGGCTGCGAGGCGCTCCACAGCATGAGGAGACCGGCCCCGAAAAGGATGACCGCGACGCCCAGGAGCACTCGGTCGGTGGCGAGTCGTTTGGCCATCAGGCGGCTCCTTGCAAAGAGAGGCGGTTGAAAGCCCCGCGGAAGGCGTCGCCACGCTCGGCATAGTCCTTGAACATGTCGAACGAGGAACAACCGGGCGAAAGCAGAATCGTGTTCCCGGGCTTCGCCTCCGCGAAGGCATTCGCGACCGCCTCATCCATGCTCAACGCATCGTGGACGGGACGAACGTCGTCGAGGGCCTGATGGATAAGGGCGCGGCTCTCGCCGATGGCATGGACGGAGAACGCGTGTTTCGCGACCGCGTCACGAAGGGACGTGAACGAACCCGCCTTGAGCCTTCCGCCGAGAATGAGGATCACCGGCGTCTCGAAAGACCGAAGCGCCGCGTCAACCGACTCGAGGGTCGTGGCCTTCGAGTCATTGAAGAAGGTCACATCTCGAACGAGGCCGAGTTTTTCGAACGTGTGCGGAATGCCTTTGAAGCCCCGCACGCTCGAGCGGATCGATTCCCCCGGAACGCCGAAGTGATGCGCGGCGGTGGCCGCCGCGAGGAGGTTCGCGCGAACCGCCGAGCCCGGAATCTGCACGTCCGCGGACTGAAAGAGCGGTGTGGTTTCGTGATCACGGTAGACGGCTGCATCGCCTTCGAAGCAGGCCAGGGGTCCCTTTGTTCCCGGTTCGGGAGACGTCCTCGGCCGGAAGGGGATCAGGGTGGCCCTGGTCCGCGCGGCAAGGCCAAGGACCGCTTTGTCCTCGCCGTTCACGATGGCGGCGTCGTCCGCGGTCTGATTGACGAAGATGCGCGCCTTCGCTTCAGCGTACGACTCGAAAGTCGGATGACGGTCGAGATGATCGGCGAAGAGGTTCAGGAATACGGCGCAGTCTGGATGGAACTTCTGCGTGGTTTCGAGCTGGAAGCTCGAGGCTTCGGTCACGAAGATGGTCTTCGCGTCCGAACCATCGACGTGTGCCGTGATGGGAGCGCCGATGTTTCCGACCGCTCGCGCATCGACACCCGCATTCTTGAGCATCGCGGCGAGAGCGGTGGTCGTGGTGCTCTTGCCCTTGGTCCCGGTGATGCAGACGATCCGCCCGGTTACTTCCTGGGCTCCGACCTCGAGCTCGGGCAGGATCAAGACGCCCTTGGCGCGCGCGTTCGCGATCACCTCCTGCGCGGGGTCGACGCCCGGCGAGAGGACGATCGCATCGAGCGCATGAAAGTCGGGATAAGCACCTAGAGCCAGTTCGATTCCCGCCGCCTGCAGTTCATGAGGCGCGTTCCCGAGTTCGGTCGCGGGCCGCCGGTCGACGCCTACCACACGCGCCCCGCGCTTGCGGAGGAAGAGACCGGCCGCGACACCCGAACGGGCGAGGCCGATGACCGCGACACGGAGCCCGCTCCAGTTCATCGCAGTTTCACCGTGGCGAGACTCATGAGCGCGAAGATGAAAGCCACGATCCAGAAGCGGGTGACGACCTGGGTTTCCTTCCACCCGATGAGCTCGAAATGATGGTGAAGCGGCGCCATGCGGAAGATCCGCTTGCCGGTGAACTTGAACGAAGCCACCTGGCCGATCACGGAGAGAGCTTCAATCACGAAGAGGCCGCCGATTGGAATGAGGAGCAATTCCTGCTTGATGAGGATCGCGACCGTGCCAAGCGCTCCGCCCAGGGCGAGCGACCCTACGTCGCCCATGAAAACCTGAGCCGGATAGCAGTTCCACCACAAGAAGCCCATGGCAGCTCCGGTGAGAGCGCCACAGAAGATTGTGACCTCGCCGGCGGAGGGCTGATACAGAAGATCCAGATACGTGGCGAAGATGCGATGCCCGGTGACGTAAGCGAGGCCGGTGAGAGCGGCGGACGAGATCAGGGTCGCTCCGATCGCGAGGCCGTCGAGGCCATCGGTCAGATTCACCGCGTTCGTGTAGCCCACGAGAAGGATGGCCGCGAAGGCCAGATAGAAGATCCCGAGTTCCGGCTGCAGCCTCTTGAAGAAAGGGAAGACGACACGCGTCGAGAAACTTTCGGGGTCGGCGAGCGAGCCCAGGTAAAGGCCTGCGCCGATGGTGAGGGCGGCGGTGAACTGCCAGCTGAGTTTCTGTTTCGCGGTGAGACCCAAGGAGCGCTTCTTCACGATCTTGATGTAGTCGTCGGCGAAGCCGATGCCCCCAAACGCAAGCATGGCGACGATCAGCACCCAGATGTTTCTATTGGTGAGGTCGCCCCACAGCAGCGTGGGAATGAGCGTCCCCGCGACGATGAGGATGCCTCCCATGGTCGGTGTGCCCGCCTTCGCCTTATGGCTTTCCGGACCCTCGCTCCGGATCTGCTGGCCGAACTTGAGCCGGCGCAGCCTTTCGATGGTCCACGGCCCGAAGACGAGAACGATCAGAAGCGCCGTGAGCGTCGCCATCGCGGTCCGGAACGTGATGTAGCGGACCACGTTGAAAGCCCCGATCTGGTCGCGCAGTTCGAACAGCAGGTGGTACAGCATCAGGCCTGCGCTCCGGGGTGAGCCGCCATCAGGGCCTCGACCACACGTTCCATACGCACACCGCGGGAGCCCTTGACGAGAACCGCGTCGTGATCGCGGACGAGGCCTTTGATCTGGGCGGCGAGGTCGGCCGATGTTTCGAAAGCCCTCTTGGCGCTCTCCGGCAGGGCGGAAGCGCCTTTGAGAATCTCTCGCGCCAGCGCTCCCACACCAAGGAGGACGTCGACGCGAGCGCCGATGGCAGCGCCCGCTTCCCGATGAAGCTCCGGGCCCTTCGGTCCGAGTTCGCGCATTTCGCCAAGGCAGGCGACCCGGCGGCGATCTCTGGCGAGAGCCAGAGTGTCGATCGCACAGAGAAGAGCTTTGGGGTTTGAGTTGTAGCTGTCGTCGATGAGGAGAATGTCGCCCTGAAGCCGTTTCACGGCGCCCCGGTTCGACGCGGGCTTCAGTTCCTGCGCCCGCTCCGCGACGGTTTGAAGCGACAGACCGAGCGATGTCGCGACGGCGGCCGCGGCGAGCAGATTCGAGATCGCGTGAGGCCCGGGCACCGGCAGATGCACGCGGACTCGCGCATCGTTACCGGCCATTTCGAATTCAGAACCCTCGAGGGACATCGAGACATTGAGAGCGCGGAGCGATGTGTGCTCGCCCTCTCCAAAGAGCAGCGCGGAACCGGAAGTCTTTAGAGCGCGGCCGGACAGGAGAGGTTCGCCCGCCGGGGCGATCGCGGTATCCCCGGGTCCGAGAGTTTCGAAGATCTCGGATTTCGCATCGGCGATCTGCGCCACCGACTCGAAGAATTCGAGGTGGGCCGCGGCCACGTTCGTGATCACCGCAACCTTCGGTCGGATGAGCTCCGCCAGGCGCGACAGTTCTCCCGGGTGCGACATGCCGCACTCGATCACCGCGGCCCAGTGCGCGGTCTCGAGGCGCGCGAGGGTGAGCGGCACGCCAAGATGATTGTTGAGATTCCCGCGGGTGGCGAGAACCGGGCCCTTGGCCCGCAGGATTTCGGCGGTGAAGTCCTTCGCGGTCGTCTTGCCGGCGGATCCGGTGATGGCTACAAACGTCGCCTGGGTTTTCGATCGAACAAGCCGGCCCAGCTCGAAGAGCGCGGCCTCGGGGTTCGAGGTGATAAGGACGAAAAAGCCCTCGTTGGCGCGCGAGGCATCCTGAATGACCGCACAGGAGGCGCCTTTCTCGAACGCCGCCTGAATGTGATCGTGACCGTCCGAATGTTCTCCCTTGAGCGCTACGAAGATGTCGCCCGGTTCGAGTGTCCTCGTGTCGATCGACGCGCCACGCGGCGGAACCTTCGGAGCGCCCTCGATGTGCGCGCCCAGAGCGCTCGCGATCTCTGTCCAGGACAGGGTCTCAAGGATGCGCATGCGTCCCCCCGCCGTCCTGCCCAAGCGTTCTCAGGATTTCTTTCGCCACCAGACGATCGTCGAAGGGAAGCCGCCTCTCCCGGATGATCTGAGTCGCCTCATGGCCCTTGCCGGCGATCGCCACCAGATCGCCCGGGCCTGCGGCGCGAAGTGCCACTTCAATGGCTTCACGGCGGTCGGCGATCAGCTTGAACGGCGTCGTGTGATTCTTGAAGCCCTGGGCGATTTCGTCGAGGATGCCCTGGGGCGGCTCGCTGCGAGGATTGTCGGACGTCGCGATCACGAGATCGGATCGCTGCGCGGCCACCGAACCCATCAGCGGCCGCTTCGAGCGATCGCGATCGCCGCCGCAACCGAAGACGGTGATGACGCGCCTGGGCTGGAGAGACCGCAACGTGTCGAGGAGGTTGCGGAGCGCGTCGTCGGTGTGGGCGTAGTCAACGATCACGGTAAAGGGCTGTCCGACATCGACGCGCTCCATGCGTCCGGGCACGCCCTCGAGACTCGAGACGCCCCGCGCGGCGTCGGCGGGAGAGAGGCCGAGCGCCATCAGCGCGCCTATGGCTCCCAACAGATTGCTGACGTTGAAAAGGCCCACGAGCGGGGAGTCGACCCGCGCGCGGCCGTCTGGTGTGAGGCAATCGAAGCGCACGCCGTTGAGCGACACCTCGAGCCCCTCGGGACGGATGTGCGCTTCGGAGTTGAGTCCGAACGTCCGGCACCTTGGACCGCGCAGAAGAGCCGCGAGGATCGCCCCATGCTCGTCGTCGGCATTCACGATCGCCTGGCCTTCGGGATGAAGGTGCTGCGTGAAGAGAAGCTTCTTCGCCTCGAAATAGGGTTCGAA
>JAYUUU010000103.1:0-11557 GCA_043754395.1 Vicinamibacteria bacterium | reverse complement strand
GGTGCGGACGTTGTCGAGTTTCGAGACGGACACACCACTGCGCGACTTCGATGTCGTCGCTTTCTCTGTGGCGTTCGAGAACGACTATCTCCACATCGTGCAGATGTTGAAAATGGCGGGCATTCCGCTGCGCGCAAAGGACCGCGGTCGCCGGGACCCGCTGGTTCTGATCGGCGGCTCCGCCACTTTCCTGAACCCCGAGCCTCTCGCTCCTTTCGCGGATGTGATCGCAATCGGCGAAGGTGAAGTGCTCGTTCCGAAGATCGTGGAAGCGTGGCTCGGCCACGGCAGTGCGCGTCTCGGCCTCGACACGCTCAAGGAGAAAGACGGCTTCTATGTGCCCGAGCGGCACGAGGTTCACTGGAACCCGGACGGCTCGATCGCGCGCGTGGATGGCCCTGGGCGGGTGATGCGCCAACGCGCTTACCCGGGTGCGATGGATCTTCCCCAGACCACGATCCTGACCCCGCATACCGAGATGTCGATGAAGTTCATGATCGAGATTTCGCGCGGGTGTCCCTGCATGTGCCGTTTCTGCTGGGCCGGATACAACTACCTCCCCGTGCGCGGTTTCTCTCGCAAGACCATCGTGGAACGCGCCCGGGAAGTCCGGCAATACACGGACAAAATCGGCCTCGTCTCCACCGCGGTGTGCGATCACCCCGAGATCAACGAAATCGTCGACGATTTGTCGGGCCTCGGCTTCCAGGTTTCGGTGGCATCCCTCCGCCTCGATGATCTCTCCCCCGAGTTCGTGTTCAAGCTCGTCGATACCGGTGTCGAAGGCCTTACCCTGGCACCCGAGTGCGGTTCGGATCGGATGCGGAAGGTTCTGAACAAGCAGTTCACGAATGAAGACATCCTCGCCCGGGCGCGCTGGATCTTCGAAAACGGCATCCAGAACCTGAAGCTCTACTTCATGGTCGGCCTTCCGTTTGAAACCCACGCGGATGTGGAGGCGATCGTGACCCTCACCGAGCAGATCCGCGAGATCATGCTCGAAGTGGGCAAGCCCCGCGGCCGTATCGGCCGGATCCATCCTTCGGTTAACCCCTTCGTCCCCAAGCCCGGGACGCCCTTCCAGTGGCTCAAGATGGAGAACGTCAAAGAGACGGACGACAAGCTCCAGTATCTTCGGAAGGCATTCGCGAAGATCCCGAATGTCGAAGCCATCTGCAAGAGCGCGCGCACCGGTTTTCATCAAACGATCCTGGCGCTTGGAGATCGTCGCGTCGCGGACGCCCTCGAGTACGCGGTCCTCAATGACTGCGACCTCAAGCGTGCGACGAAAGCCGTGGGCCTCGACCCCGCCTTCTACGTTTACCGCGAGAAGCCGAAAGACGAGATCCTGCCCTGGGACACCATCGACAACGGGGTCAGCCGCGATTACTTCTGGAAGGAACTTGAGAAGTCGCGGAAGGAAGCGCTCTCACCGCACTGCCCGGAGATTCAAGGCTGCATCCGGTGCGGCGTGTGCGAAGACATGCCGAACCCGACCTACGCGCTTCCGGAGAAGTGGAAAGCGCTAGGAACCCCACCGCGGTATCTCAAGGTGACGGCGCAGACGTAGATCAGCCCTTCGCGATCGCTAACAACCTCGGAATCGCGGCCATGTCGACGTTGCCGCCGCTGATCACGACTCCGGCCTTCTTTCCTTTGAGATCCACGCGGCCCGAAAGCGCCGCGGCTGCGCCCAGAGCACCCGTGGGCTCGACGACGATCTTCATGCGTTCCCACAGATAGAACATCGTGGCGGCGAGTTCCTGGTCAGTCACCGTCACCATGTCGTGGACGTGAGTCATCACCATGTCGAACGTGAGTTCCCCGAGCGACGGCGTGCGCGCACCGTCTGCGATGGTGTCGGGGTTCGTCACCGTCTGCAGGGTCTTCGTTTTGAACGACCGGGTCGCGTCGTCTCCGGCCGCGGGCTCAACTCCGATCACCTTGCAGCCTGGGAATAAAGCGGCCGCAGCCGCGGCACAGCCGGAGATCAAACCGCCTCCGCCCACGCAGACGAAGAGATAGTCGAGGGGACCCGTCTCGGCGAAAAGTTCGAGTGCCACGGTTCCCTGCCCGGCGATAACGTCTCGGTGGTCGTAGGGCGGAATCGTCACCAGGCCGCGTTCATCCGAGATCCGCTTGCCCAAAGACTCGCGCGTGGTCTCGTGTTTGTCGTAGAGCACCACCTCGGCGCCGTACTCGCGTGTGGCGCGGACCTTCACCTCCGGAGCGTCGTTCGGCATCACCACCACGGTGGGCACGTTCAGCAGCCGGCCCGAGAGTGCGATCGCCTGAGCGTGGTTCCCTGAAGAAAACGTGAGGACGCCACGGCGGCGCTCGACCTCGGAGAGGTTCGAGAGAGCGTTATAAGCGCCGCGGAACTTGAAGGCTCCCGCGCGCTGAAAGTTCTCACATTTGAAGAACAGCGAGCCACCGGTCTGAAGGTCGACGGTGGACGACGTCAGGACAGGTGTTTTGTGAGCCTGCCCCAGGATCCGCCCGGCCGCGGCTTCGATGTCAGCAAGGACGACGGGAAGCGGCGGCAACGGGGGAATCTCAGGCTACGTCGCGCAGTTTGAGACCTTCGTCCTTCAGCGTCTTGAGAAGACCCTTCTTCTGGATCGTCCGAAGCGCCGACGTGGAAATTTTGAGCCGAACCGTCTGTCCCGTCTCCGGCACGAAGATGCGCTTCGTGATGAGGTTCGGAAGGAACCGCCGCTTGGTGCGGTTGTTCGCGTGGGACACGTTGTGCCCACTCATTGGTTTTTTGCCTGTGATCGCGCAGCGTCGCGCCATGACTTATTGCCTCCAGCAAGAATTCCCAAGCCCAGAACGAGCGCGGGGAGCCGCCTATTTTGCCACAGGTCGGCGGTTTGCCGCCTCAGCGAGGAGAAGTTGGGCGAATTCAGCCATTTTCGGGGCCACCAGAGCCTGGGCGACCTCATTTGGATGAAGGTCGCTCGGGTGAACCCATAACGACGCGGAATCTCTTCCATGCAGCACGTCGAGGAGGTCGATGAACGGTATTCCGGAGCGTTCAACTCCCTTCCGAATCTGGGCGTGGGCCTCTTCGAAGGGGTACGTGCCGCCTGGTTCAAGGCCCACCATCAGGGGCCATAACGCCACACCGAAGGGCACGCCGCGCTCGGCGAGCTTCTTCCTGATCCGCCCCAAAGAGGCCCGGGTGCTCATCCAACCGTCGCGGTTGAGGTCAGAGTAGAGGGCTCGATACCACTCGGTGGCGTCTTCGGAGGCGAGGTACGCCTCGTATCGATTCGCGACGAAGCCGGCGAAAAGGGAGTTGCGTTCGAGCCACGTGGGCGTCTCCTGCCGAACCATGATCCAGTCGTTCACTCTCGGCCACCTCGCGGTGAGAGAGCGGTCGCGGTCGGCGTCGTTCAGGACCATGGCGAAGATCACGGCGTCTGGAGCGAGATCGAGAGCCGGATCGATCAGCGTCTCGAGTTCTGGAAGATCGAGAGCTCGAACCCCGAGGTTCCAGGCCTCGACCGAGCGGTCATGACGCTGGAGCCACCCTTCGGAGAGCCGAACTGAAGAGACGGCGTCGATCACACCCATACCCTCGGTGAATGAGTCGCCGACGAACACCACGCGTTTCGTCCCGGTTCGCTTGGGGGTGAACTCACGCTCCCGGAAACCACGCGTGTTGTAGCGAAATGAAACACCGAAGGGATTGGTGCGGCGCGCCTCGTCGACTCGCGAGTACCCTTCGTCGATCAAACGCTGTCGCGTCTCCTCGGCTGTGAGATCCACGGGAAACGACCCACGGGGATTTGAAGGGTAGAGATCGATAACGGTGTGCCCTGCCCGACCCGGGAAAAGCACATCCGGCCCGTCCGAAATTCGAAAGAGTCGCCCCGCCGGGGCGGCCCGAATGCCGAAGACACGAAAGGCCACTTCGCCCAGGAGGAACGCCGCCAACGATCCAAGGACCATTGAGAGGACAGCAAGGACGGCGGTGCGGGCTCCCGCGCGGGGGACCGCTTTGGACTCTTCCGCGTTCAGGCGGTCGCTCCCTCACCCAGGGCGTGTTTGAGCCTGACCATCGAATCGGCGGACAAAAGCCTCAACCTCGTGACTTGCTTCGCTCCGGCCCGAGCGAGGGCGGGGGCTGAGACCGCATCGGCGAGGATCACATCAGAGGCGTCGAGGAAGCGACGCCAGAGCCGCTCGTTCTCGAGCGGACAGGTCTGGATCTCGAAGTCGTCGCTCAGGACACTCTTGAACGAGACCCGCGCGAAAGAGAGGAAGAGCGGGCTATCTGAAACCACCAGCACCATTCCGGAGGTGATTCCTGGAGGGATGAGTTTCTCGGGGGTCGGAACGCTCAAGGTGAAGACGATGAGGCGTCCGAGCGATGCGGCGCCCTCGACCCTCCCCACGTGATAGGGAAGGACGGCCACCACGAGGCCCGACGCGAGCTTCGGATTCGCATCGAGTTCGTCGAGGGTCGCGGTTGCCACCTTGGCGCCCAGCGACTCCTGAATCTCACTCGCGTACACCGCGGCCATCTCGCCCGAAGGATCGACGACGAGGATGCCTTCGGCGGCCTGGGGCTCGGCGAAGCGCGCCACCGCGGCAAGGATGTCTTCTTTTCCAAGACCGGTGGACATCGCCTCTTCGACCGCGGCGCGAAGCTTCGTCGCCACACTCGCCTGAAGTGCCGTGCGTCGGGGCCGTGGCTCGACGAAGACACCCGAACCGGACCGCACGACCACATGACCGGAAGCCGACAGATCGCGATAGGCCGCCGAGATGGTGTTCGCGTGAACACGGAGTTTCCGGGCCCAGGTCCGGATCGGAGGCAGTCTCGAACCACGCGGCAGCTCACCCGAGAGCATGGCCAGTTCGATCTGAGCGCGGATCTGATCCTTGACTGGAACGCCTGAGTTCCGTCTGATTCTGACCAACATCGCCACCTCCCTCAGGAGCGACTCAAGTCCGCGAGGAGCGACGGACTAAGGGACTCTAGGCTCCCTGAGGGCGCAAGACGGCGGCCGAACCGAGAAGGGGCGGCTCGTCCCGCTCGCCAGGGGCTGCGTCCGAAAGATGATCCGACACTTCGAGGATGCGCCGCTCTTCCACTCGACGGCGTTCCTGAAGCTCGGCGAAACGCTCCTCGGCCTCCGTGATTTCTCTACGAAGCCTCTCCACCTCGGCACGCTTCTCCGTGACGAATGCGTCGAGTTCCTGCCGGGCCTTCACCACCGCTTCTTCGGCGCGCAGACGTTCGGCCTGCATCTCCGCTTCCTTGGCGAGGGCGAAGCGCTCGATCGCATGGTCGCGCTGAATCGCGTCTTTCAAAACGTCGGTGAACTCGACTCCCGCGGCTTCAAGGGCGGCGAGGACGGCCGCGGCGCGCTGCTCGGGGCGGATCGCGACGAGCCTCGGGTGATTGAGCATCCCCTCGACCTTGTCGATCCCATAACCGTGCGGGGGCGATTCAATGCGGGCTTCCCGATACACCTCGCTGAAGTCCATGATTTCAGCAGGGAGTTTGGAGGGGGGAAGTTCGGCCGGTTTCAGGTCGTAGGCCTGAGGCAGGATCTCGACGAGTCTCTCGCTCGAGCCGTCGGCAAGGCCTGTAGGCTCGATCAGCCTGACGCCCCGTCCCACGAGATTGCGGACTTTGCTCATGAGCCGGTATCCGCCTTCTTCGCTTCGCGGAGTTTTTGCGCGGCGTCCTCGGGGTCAACCGCCTTTTCCTCGACCGGAGCTGGCTGCCCCCAACCCTTGAGGCGGGCCTCCTCGGCCGCGGCCCGCAGCGCAAGTTCAAGCCCCGACTGAGAGAGCGGGCGTGTTTCGGCTCCTTCTTCCGCGGTCGGCGGAATCAAGGTGACAGCCTCAACGGTCGGCATGTCCGCCGCCGGGACAGCTGCAGGCGGCGCGGGCGCTGCGGGTGGGGCGGCGGCGGCGGGAGGGGCCGCCTCCTCACGCGGCAAAGGACTCATCTCCATCGTCGCATCGAAGCGTTCGATGACTCGAGCGGCTTCGGAACGCGCCGGTTTCAACTCACCGGCGACGGGAAGTGACTCGACGAAGTAAGCAAGCGACCTGTAGAGACGATCCTGCTCCATCCGCTTTCGGATCTCGAGATCCGACTGGGCGCGGACGGCGGCAGTGCTGCCCTGGGCGAGCCGCTCGATCTGGCTTTGCTTCTGACGCGTGAACGTCTCCACCGTGTCTTGAAGTGCTTCGGCGCGACTCTCGTTACGCGACCTCAGGCTTTGAAGCTCGAGCGCCTTCTCGGCTTCGTGAGCCTCGAGAGCCTTGCGCCTCAAGACCGCGTCCTGCGAAACGTCGGACGCAGGGACGCCTGCGGCATCGAGTGCGGTGAGCAGCGCGCTTCGCCGGACGTTGCGATCGAGACCTACGAGTCGCCGGCTGGTGAGAAGCCTGTAGACGCGTTCCACACCGTAACCGTGGACCGGCGACTTGATGCCCGCCTTGCGGTAGACGTCCTCGAAGTCGGAAAGGGGAATCTGGGGAGGCGAGGACGCCATGATCGGCGCCGGTGTTTCGGTCACCGCCGCTCTTTCCGGGATGCTCGGACGTACCCACGGTTCGACAACCGCGGCGGGAGGCGGAGCCACAACCGCGGCCGCCGGAGTAGGCGCCACGATCTCTGGCTGGACGGCCTTCTGCGAAGGCTTCGGCCGCTCAAATTCAGGAACCGGGACGCTTTGAGCCGAAGCTGCGATGGCCTCGTGGCTCGCATCGCCAGCGGCGCGCCGAGGCCCCCCCTCGGCCGCCTCGCCCCGCTTCCAGGAGGTCTGTCGCGCGGACGTGGCGGCTACTGTTTCCTCATCCGGATTCCACTCGAAGGCGGACTCTTCCTTGGGCGCGCTCGCGGCACCTTCGGTCGGTGTCGCTTCGAACACCTTGTTGAAGAGATTTTTGAGGGGATTCATAGGAGGAAGAAACGGCGCTTCGGACTTCGCTGATGCCTTGTATCAGCGGGGCCAGTTCAAGTCAAACAGGGGGACGGCCGGCTATTCTCTCAAGGTCCGTCGAATTGTCGAAATCGGGCCCTGTGCTAAGAAGCAAGGGATGCCGGCGCATAAGGAAGCAGCCCTCGAGGCGTATCGCGCCAAACGCGCGGCTTCGCAGACGCCTGAGCCCTTTGGCGGTCTTGGGCTTCCCGACGAGACCGACTGGACCAAGCCACGCCTGTTCGTAGTCCAAAAACACGCGGCGACGAGGCTTCACTACGATTTCCGGCTCGAATGGCGCGGCACACTTGTGAGCTGGGCCATCCCGCACGGGCCCTCCACGGACATCGCGGAGAAGCGCCTCGCGATGATGGTGGAGGATCACCCGGTGGAGTACGCCGATTTCGAGGGCGTGATTCCAAAAGGCAATTACGGCGCGGGCGAAGTGATCGTCTGGGACAAGGGCCTCTGGCTTCCCCTCGAAGACCCCGAAGAAGGCTTCGAGAAAGGAAAACTGCTTTTCGAAATGCGCGGCTTCAAGCTCCACGGCCGCTTCACCCTGGTGCGAACGAAACGGCAGGGCCAGAAGGACTCGAAAGAGTGGCTTCTCATCAAGAAGCCGGACGCCTACGCGGGGGCCGAGGGAGCGAGGTTCCTCACCCCCGAGTCGATCTACTCCGGCCTCACCCTGGAAGAAGTTCAGGGAGGTTCGAAGAAAGCCGCCTCGATCCGCGAGCGCCTGATGACCCTTGGAGCGCCTCGCGCGCGGGTCGAGGCCACTCCCGACTTCATGCTCGCCGAAGACGCCAAAGGTCCGTTCTCAGATCCGAATTTCATCTACGAACTCAAGTACGACGGTTATCGGCTGCTCGTGGTTGTCGAGGACGGCAAATGCGAACTCGTCTATCGCCGGGGCAGTAAAGCGACCGAGCTCTACCCCGAGATCGCGCGCGCCGCCTCGCTTCTTCCCTTCTCGAGGCTGATCCTCGACGGCGAACTCGTCTGCCTCGACGACAACGCGCGTCCGAGTTTTTCAAGACTCCAGCAGAGGTCGCAACTCCGTCGAACCGCCGACGTGGCCGCCGCCGCGGTGAGGCTTCCCGCCACCCTGCAGACCTTCGACATTCTTGCGTTCGAGGATTTCGATCTTCGCTCGCTCCCCCTGCTCGAGCGCAAGGGTCTCCTCCGCGATGTTCTTCCCAAAGCGGGCCCTCTGCGATTTGTGGACCACATTCCTCAAGAAGGCGTGCTCTTCTTCAACGAGGTCCAGCGCATGGGCCTCGAGGGCGTCATGGCGAAACGAGCCGATTCGAAATATCGCGTGGGCCGAACGAACGAGTGGCAGAAACTCAAGGCAGACCGCGTCGCGGATTTCGTGGTGATCGGAATGACTCCGCCCGAAGGTTCAAGGACGGGGTTTGGAGCCTTGCACCTGGCGGCCTACACGCGGGCCTCGGCGGAAGCAGGCGGCGCTTTAACCGAACCGCGGCTCACATACGCGGGGCGGGTGGGAAGCGGCTTCACCGAAGACCAGCTCAAGGAGTACAAAAACCTGCTTTTAAAGGACGTGGTGAGCGCGCCGCCTTGCGCCATCGTCGACGAGCCGAAGGGCAGCACATACCTGGCGCCGCGTCACGTGGTGGAGGTGCGTTTCAAGTCGTGGTCGCCGCAAAGTCTCCTGCGCCAGCCCGTCTTCTTGAGGTGGCGCGACGATAAGCCGCCGGAAGAGTGCGTCCGTCCGGGCGCAGAGTTCGACCAGGCGGAGGAGAAACGAGACGCGGCTGAGGCTCCGCAACCTCTCACCATCGACAAGACGGTTCGCTTCACCAATCTCACCAAGGTCTTCTGGCCGGCGACCGAGGCCCATCCCGTCGCGTTCACGAAGGGCGATCTCATCGACTACTACCGGAACGTGGCGCCCTGGTTTCTGCCTTACCTCGCCGACCGGCCCATCACGCTCACCCGCTATCCCGACGGAATAGACGGGAAGAGCTTCTTTCAGAAGGATGCGCCGCCTTTCATTCCGGGCTGGATGCGCACCGAACGGCTGTGGAGCGAAGACACCGGCAAGGAATTGGACCTGATCATCGGGGGGGATCTCTCTCAAGGGGATCTCGAAACTCTGCTCTTCATCGCGAATCTGGGCGCCATCGTCCTGCACGCGTGGAACGCGCGCGCCAGCGACCCGGCACGGCCCGACTGGATCATTCTCGATCTCGATCCCAAGGAAGCGCCGTTCGAGCACGTGATCGCCCTCGCCCAGGAAGCGAAAGCCCTGTGCGACGAGATCGGGCTCCCCAGCTTCGCGAAAACCACGGGCTCGTCCGGGCTGCATGTGCTGGTGCCCACCGGGAGTGCGTTGACTCACGATCAATGCAAGACCTTCGCCGAACTCCTTGCCCGAGTGATCGTCACCCGGCGTGACACAATCGCGACCATCGTGCGCATTCCGGCCCATCGCGGCGGCAAGGTCTACATCGACTTCCTCCAGAACGGCCACGGCAAACTGCTGGTGGCGCCCTTCTCGGTTCGGCCGCTGCCTGGCGCGCCGGTGTCGATGCCGCTCGAATGGGCTGAAGTCCGCGAGGGACTCACACCGCGCCAGTTCACGATCACGAACGCGCTGCCGAGGCTTCAGGCCCTGGGCCACGACCCGCTGATCGGCGTGCTGAAGGAAAAGCCGGATCTTCTGAGCGCGCTTGGGAAACTCGGAGAGCGACTTGGCTGAGTCCCTTTTGTTTTTCGACGGCAAGGATGTGGAAGCGGCGCGCGCCGCCGCGGGTCGGAAGGAGCGCGTGGTTGCCTTCTCGGAAGCAGCCGCGGGCCGTCTCATCGCCGCGTCGATTCCGTTCTCACGTTCAGTGGAATCCCTGGGCGACGATCCGGAAATGCCGCTCTATCGCGCGGCCGCGGACTGGACGCAGGCCTTCGGAACGAAGGCGAAAGACAGCGCCGGTCAGACGCTCAAGGATGCTCTCCGCTTTCGGGAAACCACCCTCTGGTGGTGGGCCGAGCTGTATCTGCATCACAACACCGATGCCGCGAGGCGCGTGCGATTCCTCGAAACCGCCGGGCGAGTGATGGAGCGCTTCGGCGCGACGGCCATTCGGACGCATGGCCTGGCCATGGACGAGACGCTCCTTGCTGAGCGCCTCGCCGCGTCGCATGCCATCGGCTTTAGGCGTGACGCGATCTCGGGCGACGCGCATCCGCCCACACGTTCCGCGATGACCGCGGGTCTGCTCGAAGCTTGCAAACTCGTGGCCACCGCGGCGAAGGGGACTGGCGGAAGAGATGAGCGAGTCATTCCAAAGGCGGTGGTGTTCGTCTCCCATGCCGCGTTTTGGAAGTCGCGAACTGCAGCCGACGGACGCGAGGAGAGTTACGAGCACTACTTCGATGCTCTTCTCACCGAATCGAGGCGGCGCCTTGTGCCCATCGTGACCCTTGGCGTCGGTCCCCAGAGCACTTTCAGGACGCGAACGGCGAGCGAGAAATGGAGGGAGCGTCTCTCCCTTCAAAGGGACGATCGCTACCTGCACATCAACCGCTTCGTCACGCCCAAGGTGGCGGCTTCTGCACTCAAGGCCTTTGGAAACGCTCTCTCCATTCGCAATCGGTTCCAGAACGTGGCTTCGCTCAAAGAGGCCTTCTCGCATCGCGGTGTTTCGTTCGACGACATTTCTCACGAAGACCTCGGCCGCACTCTGCTCCATCAAGTGCCCTGGGCGGCGCGGTGCCTCCTGGAGTTCGACGCGGCGTTCCGCGAGCTTGATCCGCGTCTGGTGTGCCTATATGCCGAGAGCTCGGGCCTCGGGCGCGCGGCGATTGAATCGGCGCGTGCGCTGAAGGTGAAGTCTCTGGGAGTGCAGCACGGCATCTTGTATCCCAACTACTTCTCGTATGAGAGGACCGCCGAGGATGTAACGCTCGGCACACCCATCGCCGACACCACCGCGGTGTATGGCGTTGACGGTGTCCGGGTTCTCGAAAACACATTTCGCTATCCGAGGGGCCGTGTGGTGGCGACGGGTTCCCCTCGGTACGACGCGCTGGCCGCGGAGATCAAGACCGTAAGCCGCGAAGAGAGACGACGCAGCCTCGGCGTCTTGGTCCACGAGCCGCTGGTTATTCTCGCCAGCCGGTACACCGGCATCCGCGACACGCACAAAGCGTCCGGTCCCGCCTTCGCGGGCCTTCTCGCCGCGATCGAAGCGACCCGAGGAGCCAGGCTCATCGTGAAGCCTCATCCGGCGGAGCCTGCGGACGCCTACGACAAAGACATCGCGGCATCGAGACTCGGCGACCGGGTTCGCGTGATCGCCGATCGCTCGCTCACCGACCTCCTCCCCGCAGCCGATGTTCTTGTGACGGTGGAGTCGCTTTCCGCGACCGAGGCCCTGGTGGCCGGCGTGCCGGTGGTGGTCTTGCGACATCCCTCGAATCTTCGTGATGTGGTGGCGAGTGGTGCGGCTTTGGGGGTGCCCGATGGCGCCGATCCGCGGCCGGCGATCGAATCTCTGGTTCGGGACGAAAAGATTCGGGCTGCCTGGAGAGTCTCCCGAGATGCGTTCTTGAAGGACGTGGCTCACGGCGTCGACGGC
>JAYUUU010000102.1:0-3022 GCA_043754395.1 Vicinamibacteria bacterium | reverse complement strand
CGACGTGTACATCCCCCGCCAGACCGGCGCCCAGTTCGACTTGTACGAGCTCGAACGCCTCGAGATCCTTCGGGGACCGCAGGGAACGCTATACGGGCGCAACACCAGCGCGGGCGCGATCCGGCTGGTCACCAAGCAGCCGGGCAACAAATGGCGCGCCAACGCCGATGGCACCTTCGGCTCCTTCAGCCGCACCGATGTGCGTGGCTCGGTGAACGCTCCGCTCGGCGAGAAGGGCGGAGTCTTGCTCTCTGGCCTCTTGAAGAAGCACAAGGGCTACGACCTCAATACCGTCAACAATGCCGACGTCAACGACCAGGACGTGGTGGGCGGCCGGATCGCATTCAGGTGGCTGCCGAGCTCAAAGTTCAGCGCGGTCATAAACGCCGAGATCACTCGGGAGCGGTCAACGCCTGGGTATGCGGTGGGTTTCATAATGCAGCCCCCGTTCCTCTCTACGGTCGCTCCCTTCCCGTTACTGGCGAGCGGTTTCGGCGTTGGAAGGACGGACATCTTCCAGCAGCTCGATGGCGACCGGGATATCCGCACCCTTCAGTCCGACCTGCTGAACCCGATCAACGACATCGATCAGGACGGGTACTCCGCGACGCTCACCTACGCGCTCAGCGACACCATGACCGTCAAGTCGGTGACCTCTTACCGGAAGATGTTCAACGAACTGCTTCTGGACGCGGACGGGCGGGTCGGGAACTTCGCCGGACTGCAATCGCTGGGTGCGCCGGCCCCCGCGTTCCACCTCTACCAGAACCAGAATCAGGACCAGTTCTCTCAGGAGTTTCAGATCACCGCGACCAGAGACCGGATCCGCTACGTCTCTGGCCTTTACTACTTCCGTGAACACAACGATCAGAAGACCGAGAACATCATTTTCAACGCCTTTGGAAGAAACAATTTCTGGCTCGTCGACGCGAATACGAACAGCTTCGCGGCCTACGGGAGCGCCACCTACACCGCAACCGACAAGTTGACGCTGACCGGCGGGGCACGAATCACCGCCGACGACAAGGATTTCTTCACACGTGTCTTCTTACCCACCGGCGCCCAGCTCGTCGCGTGCGCGAACGCTCAGGGCGTGGTTGCCACGGGCGGAGGTGCGAGGGCGTGCAACGCTTCCGACCCGGCGGGCTTTACGTCGACACCAGTCCAGAAGAATCTCGACAAGTCCTGGTCGGCGATCACTCCTAGATTCGCTCTCGACTACGCTTTCAGCGCGACGTCTATGGGGTACTTGAGCTACAGCCGGGGCTTCAAGTCCGGGGCCTTCGACGGGCGGTCGAACACCGCGGCCGCCATCCTTCCGCTTCTGCCCATCAACCCTGAGAAGATCGATACCGTCGAGGCGGGAGTGAAGGCAGATGTGGCGAATGGGAGGGCGCGGGTCAATGCGGCGATCTTCTTAAACAAGTGGAAAGACCTCCAGGGCACCGGTACGGACCCGAACGGAAACTTCTATCGGACCACGCTCGGAGACGTGAGCACCCGTGGAGCCGAGGTCGAGGCGCGCTTCGTACCGCGTGACGGTTTCGAAGTCTTCGGTCAGCTCTCGCTGCTCAAGACGAAGTACGACGCCGTCACCTTCAATCAGGTGGCGCTGTGCGGCAACTTGAACACGGCCGACCGAAAGCTCGAGCTGAAGATGTCGCCTCCTTACAGCTACCAGGTAGGCGCCCTCTACTCGACCGGCGCCCCCGGCGGCAAGGGTCGCGTCATCCTTGGCGGCTCCCTTTCCGGGAAGGGCCGCTTCTGGCATACGTCATGTAATGCCGACGTCGGCTCGGAGGACGGCTTCAAGCTGATCGACGCCTCGGTGGCCTACGAGACGCGGGACAACAAATGGCGCATCACCGCGGCGGGCGAGAACATAGGCGATGAGAAGTACGTCATCGGCAGCTTCGCGGTGGGCGGCCTCCGGATGTCATCGGGCTACTTCAACCCTCCCCGACGCTTCGGCTTCACTCTGCGCTATTCGTACAACTAGACGCCTGAGCCGTCGCCTCCTCGAAGCATGAGTCGCACCCTCGTAGAAACCTGGCGCGACCTGCGCCAGAAAGTCCGGGGTTACCCGACTACGGCCTTCTGGGTGTGCCTGATCGGCGTATCTCTCGAAAACATGGATCAGGCGTTCTTCTCTTTCGTGTTGCCGCAGATCTCGAAAGAGCTCGGCTGGACGGTTGAGGAGCGAGGCTGGTATATCGCCATCACGTTCGCGATCGCCGGCCTCTGCATCTCGGCCCTCGGCTCTCTGACCGACCGGGTGGGAAGAAAGGCGGTGTTCAGCACCTCCATGTTGATCGGGTCGTTGTTCGTGACCGCCATGTACTGGGCCCGCTCCACTGTCTCGGTCGTGGCACTTCGCACGCTTGGCTTCGCCACGGGAGGCATCCAGTCCCCGGTCGTTGGAACAATCGTGGTCGAGGAGACGCCGGCTCGGTATCGCGGACTGATGTCGGGCATCCTCCAGATCGGCTATCCGATCGGCTGGTTTCTCGCTTCTCAGTTCGTCCTCTTCATGAGCGACCGGTGGGGCTGGCGCTCCGTCTTCTTCGTGGCCCTCCTCTCCGTGCCCTACATGTTCGTCATCCAGAAATACCTCCGCGAAACCGGAGCCTTCATCAAAGCGAAGGAGGCCTCGGAGCGCGCAGAGAACCCGGTCGCGCGCGGCCGATTCGCAGAGCTCTTCGCCCCGGGGATGGCGTATCGATCGATCGTCCTCTTTCTTGGCGAGTACTTCCACGTCTTCGCCTACGGCTCGACGATTCTCCTCACCGCGTACTTTCAGGAGTTTCGAAGTTTCTCCATGCGCGACGCGGTGTCCCTGGTCGGATGGTCTTACGGTGTCGGAGCCATCGGCTACATCGTCGCCGCGATCGTCGGGGAGTTCTTCATCTCGCGAAGGACCACTTGCATCATCTGGGCCTGGCTCGGCTCGGCGGCGTTTTTCGTGATGATCTGGTGGGCGCGTGATTACTGGACCACCGTGCTTTTCTACTGCCTCATGACG
>JAYUUU010000101.1:0-11752 GCA_043754395.1 Vicinamibacteria bacterium | reverse complement strand
CGGCGCTATCGGATACATCGACCCGGCCGGACGCATGGACTTGTGTCTCGCCATCCGCACGATCGTGGTCCACCGCGGCCGCGCCCTCCTTCAGGCGGGTGCGGGCATCGTGGCCGACTCCGACCCAAGAAGCGAGTACGAAGAAACGCGCCACAAGGCCTCGGCCCTGGTTCGCGCCCTCGAGTTGTGCCGAGCGTCGCAGCCTGTCCCTACACCGCCGGGGTCCGCGACCGGCCGGCAAGAAGACGAAGCGAAGGCCGAATTTATTTCGGCCGGAGCGCGGGGGTCGTCGTGATCGCCGTCATAGATAACTACGATTCGTTTGTGTTCAATCTGGTCCAAGCGCTCGGCGCGATGGGCCAGGAGATTCAAGTCTTCAGGAACGACGCGATCAACGTCGAGGGTCTAAAGGCGCTGAAGCCCCAGGGGCTTGTCCTCTCGCCCGGGCCCGGCCGCCCGGAGGACGCGGGCGTTACGATTGACGCGATCACCCATCTCTCACCTCGGATTCCCACGCTCGGCGTGTGCCTCGGGCATCAGGCGATCGCGAGTGCTTTCGGAGGCAAGGTCGTGCGCGCCACCGAGTTGCGTCACGGCAAGTCATCGCCGGTGGCACATGAAGGCGAAGGTCTCTTCGCGGGACTCCCGTCGCCGCTTGAAGCCGGTCGATACCACTCGCTTGTTGCGGAGAGATCCTCGCTCCCCGAAGAATTGCGTGTGACCGCCTGGACCGAAGACGGTGTGGTCATGGGTTTGGCCCATGCGGAGCGGCCTCTGTTCGGAGTCCAGTTTCATCCTGAATCGATCCTGACGCCGCTCGGCTTCAGGCTCCTCGCGAACTTCGTGGCGCTCACCTGATGAGATGGCGGCCTGACATTTCGCGGCGGAGATGGGTGTCGGCGGTGGGTGCCAAGCGCGCTTCGCGCGGCCGATCAGGGTCGTGGCCCCGACACGATCACTACGGCTCCAACCAAGCAGATGGCCGCCCCGGTTAGATCCCATCGATCGGGGCGGAGTCCTTCAGCCACCTCCGAGAACCCCGACGCGGAAGAAGGGAAGGCGCTAGGAGATTGCCTTCGGCGGACAGCTAGAGGCCGATTGGCACAAGATACCCCCACCCCAAGCCCCCGCGTGATGGACAGGAGAGCCACGCGCGGCGCGGGTCAGGGCGCGAAGATGCATCAGGTCGCGGACTGCCCCCTGCCCACCCACCTTCGGACGTGCCCCCGGTAGTTGGCGTAAGGCTCGCCAAACCGCTCCGCGAGCGCCCGCTCCTCAGGAGCTATCTGAAATCGCGTGATGTATGCAACAAATGCATGCGCGGCGACCATGCCCCATAGGTTTCCACAAAGAACCGCGAGTCCGACGAGCCCGAGATGCATTCCGAGATATATCGGATTGCGCGTCCACCTGTAGATACCCGATTCGACGATCGTCAATGACGCCTTGGGCCGCATCGGATTGACCGTAGTTCCGTGTTTGCGAAACTCCCACACACCGGCCATGGCGACACCCAGTCCGACAAGAGCGAGAGCAGCGGCCGCCAGTTTCCTCGTGGTTTGCCATTGGTCGGTCGTCCATTCCGGGGTAAGCGCGGCGGATGCCCAGACCAATCCGGAAGTCGCGACAAGGACAACAAGGGGTGGAACCCGCATCTCGAGTACGCGACCCCACTTCGTGGTCCCGTAGGACCTCATCGGGCTTTCGACCGCAAGAGCCGCAGTCCGTTCCCGACGACCAGCAGCGATGCCCCCATGTCGGCCGCGATGGCCGCCCAGAGCGATGCTTGGCCCAGGACCGTCAGCACGACGAACGTGACTTTGACCACCAGCGAGAATGCGATGTTCTGCCGCACGATGGTGAGCGTCCGGCGGGAGTGCTCGATCAGCCAGGGCAGCCGCGAGAGGTCGTCGGACATGAGTGCCACATCAGCGGTCTCGATCGCCGAGTCGCTCCCTGCCGCACCCATCGCAATGCCAAGGCTGGCCCGGCCCAGCGCCGGCGCGTCATTGACCCCGTCGCCAACCATGCCGACGGTCCCGTACTTCGTCAGCAGGCGCTCGATGGCACTGACCTTGTCCTCGGGGAGCAGCTCGGCCGCGATCTCGTCGACACCCGTCTGGCTAGCGATGTTCTCGGCGGTGCCGCGGTTGTCGCCGGTGAGCATGACCACGTGCTCGATGCCGGCGGAGCGCAGGCGAGTGACCATCGCCTTTGACTCGGGTCGCACCTCATCGGCGAGCCCGATCAGACCGCACACGTGGGCGTTGTCTCCGACCAGGACCACGGTGCGGCCCTTCCCTGACATGGCTTCCAACTGCTGGTGCACCTCGGGAGTTTCCTGGCCGCGCTCCTCAAGATAGCGGTGGGAGCCCAGCCAGTACAGCTCGGTCCCGAACATGGCGGTCGCTCCCTTGCCCTGCACGATCTTGAAGTCGGTGGCGGGATTGACGGCGATCCCTCGCCCCTTGGCATAGGCCACGATCGCGCGTGCCAGCGGATGATCGCTACGAGCTTCCATGGCCGCGACCCGCTCCAGCAGCCCCCTCTCGCCGTGATCGTCCCAGGACACGACTTCGACGACCGCGGGCTCACCTCGCGTGAGTGTGCCCGTCTTATCGAGCGCGAGAGCCTTGAGCCGCCCGGCCATCTCCAGGTGCGCTCCCCCCTTCACCAGCACCCCGTTCCGAGCCGCGGCAGCGAGGCCGGCCACGATCGTGACCGGCGTCGAGATCACGAGCGCGCATGGACAGCCGATCACAAGGAGCACGAGTGCCCGGTAGATCCAATCCGACCACGCGCCGCCCAGGAACAGCGGCGGGACCACAAGAACCGCGACCGCCAGGGCCAGCACCACCGGGGTGTAGATGCGCGCGAACTTCTCCACCCATTGCTCGGAAGGGGCCCGCTTCGACTGCGCGTCGCCGACCATGCGGATGATGTTGGCGAGTGTGGTGTTGCCCGCGACTTTGGTGGCCTGCGCTTCGATTGCGCCGTCGCCGTTGATCGTGCCGGCATAGACGACCGACCCCGGCACCTTGGAGACGGGCAAACTCTCGCCCGTGATCGGAGCCTGATTGATGTCGCTCTCGCCCTTGGTCACCGTGCCGTCGAGCGGCACACGCTCGCCGGGCCACACCACGAAGGTCGCGCCGATGGTCGCCTCCTCGGCCCCCACCTCACGCTCACTCCCGTCGGGAAGACGCAGCCGCACGGTCACCGGAGCCAGCTCCATCAGCTTCGCCACGGCGCGCCGTGCGCGACCCACGCTCCACGACTCGAGCGCCAGCGAGACCGCGAACAGGAACGACACCGTGGCCGCTTCGAACCACTCTCCGATTCCCACCGCGCCCGCGACGGCGATCGTCATCAGGACGTTCATGTCCGGCCGTGCGTGGCGGGCCGCGTACCACGCCTTGGGAAGCACGTACCGCACGCCCGCGGCGATCGCGACTGTATAGAACAAGCGGGCGAGCAAGGGGACCCCTTCGCTGATCCCCATGCCCTCGGAGCCGAGCGCGCCCATGACCCCCCCGGCTCGCCCCGCGTGGTACACGAAGCCCAGGACCAGGAAGAGTCCGCTGGCCGCCGTGAGCATCGTCCGTCCACGTTGCTGCTCGGCCCCCGCGTGCTCGCTTTCAGCACTCGCCTGCTCCGTCCACGGCTCGGCGGTCATTCCCGCATTGCGCACCGCGGCAGCGATCGCGGCATCGTCCCCCGCACCGGTGCCTGGGGTGATCGTCATTCGGCCGTTGAGCACGTCGAAGGCGAGGTCGCCGCCTTCGCCCACCATCGAGCCGAGCGCCTCCCGCAGCACGCCCACCTCTTCCGCGCAGTCCATGCCGCGGACGCGATAACTCCGAACGTTCACAGGTCTCTCCTGGTGTTGAAAGCCGACCCGCGGCTCATGCCTGCGTCTCCTTAGGGCGCCGGTCGAGCCACTCGTGAATTCGCAAGTAGAACGCGGGAAGCACCAGCAGGGTGAAGAGTGTTGAGGTGACAAGCCCGCCGATCATCACCACGGCCAGCGGTCGCTCGATCTCAGTTCCGTGCAACCGCAGAACCAGCAACGGCAGAAGGCCGAGGGTCGCCGTGCCAGCCGTCATCAGCTTCGGCCGAACCCGCCCGATGCTCGCTTCGCGAACGGCCTGGGCGAGCGACCGGCCTTCGCCCATGAGCCCGCGAGTCTGCGTGACGAGCACGAGAGAGTTCTGAACCGCAATCCCGAAGAGACCGATCAGGCCCACGAGCGACGACACGTTCCACGTCTCTCCCGCGATCAGGAGCGCCAGAACCCCGCCCACGAACGCGATGGGAACGGTCCCGAGGATCAGGGCGGCATCGACCCCCGAGCCCAGGGCGATGAGAAGCAGCACAAACACGCCGAAAAGGGCAGCGACGATCGCGAGCGTCAGCGCCTGAGAGGCGCGCGCCTGACTCTCGACCTTACCCGCGAGGTCGAAGAAATAGCCGGGCGGGAGCTTCAGTTTTTCCGACAACGTTCGGCGAACCTCGGCCGCAGCGCTTCCAAGATCGCGTCCACTCACCGAGGCTTCGACCGCAATGCGCCTCGTGCCGGCTTCCCGTTTGATGCTCGCGGGGCCGAACGTCTGCGTGATCTCCGCGAGTTGCCCGAGCGGAATCTTGCGTCCGTCGTGACCGTCAATGAGCAGTGTTCGGATAGCGTTGAGCGAATCACGCCGATCGTCCCGCAAGCGGACCAAGAGATCAAAACGGCGTTGCCCGATCCAGATCTGTGACTGCTCTTCGCCGACAAGCCCCACCCTCACGGCGCGGATCACGTCGCCTGGCGCAAGCCCCACGCGAGCGGTTGCTTCGCGATTTACTGCGATCTGCAACTGCGGCAGTCCCGTGAGCTGCTCCGCACGAACGTCCGCGAGTCCGTCGATCCCGCGTATCAACGCTTCGGCCTTCTCTCCGAACTCAGCGAGTTGCTCGAGATCAGCCCCAAAGATGCGGATCGACAGATCGGCGGGCGTTCCGCCGAGTCCCTCGTCGATCCTCATCCCGAGCGGGGTTGTAAAGAGGACGGCGACGCCGGGGATATTCTCGACGCGTTCCCGCATGTCGTTCTCGATCTCTTCGAGACTGCGGGAGCGTTCGGGTTTCAGCACCACGAGGATGTCGGAGACCGTGTGCGGCATCGGATCCTCGGTTCGTTCGGCGCGGCCCGTGCGCCGGACGACATCCTCGACCTCAGGAACGGCGCGCAGCGCGTCCTCGACACCGTGATTCATCCGGTCAACTTCTTCGAGTGCCGCTTCCGCCGGCAGCACGGTTTGGAGCAGGAACGCCCCCTCGTCCATCTGCGGCATGAAGTCGCTGCCCACTCTCAACGCGAGTGCCAGACTCGGTACGGCGATGACCAAGGTGACGAGCGCTACGAGGCCGGGCCGGCGCAGGCATCGGTCGAGCGCGGGCGCGTACCACTGCTTCACTTTGCGCAGAAGGGCTACGTCTTCATCGGCGCCCGGAGGATGCGGCCGGAGCACCGCGGCCGAGACGATAGGGACGATCGTGAGCGCCAGGATCAGGGCCGCGGCCATGGCGGCGATCACAGCCGCCGCCAGGGGCTGATACATCCGGCCTTCGATGCCACTCATCCCGAACAGGGGCAGGAAAACGACGATGACGATGAGGGTGGCGAATCCGATCGGTCGGGCCACTTCCACCGCGGCCCCCACCGCACGCTCGCGCCGCTCGTCTTTCGTCGTTGAACCTTCAAGGCGATGCAGGATGTTTTCCACCATGATGATCGCGGCGTCGACCAGCAGACCGACGGCGATCGCGAGCCCGCCGAGCGTCATCGTATTGAGGCCGACGCCCAGCGGCTTCAGCAGCAGTCCCGCAAGTGCTATGGAGAGGGGAATCGTGAGCGTGACCACGAGTGCCGCGCGCACATCGCCAAGCAGCAGCAGGATCACCAGGACCACGAAGACGCCGCCGAGCATGACGGCGCGCCCGACACCTCCGAGTGCAGAGTTCACGAGCTGCGATTGATCGTAGACGACGCGAAGCTGGACACCTTGCGGCAAGGTTCCCCGAATGTCTTCCACTGCGGCGCGGATACCCGCGGCCACGGTGACGGTGTCGGAACCGAACTGCTTGACCACGCGCGCGCTCACCACCTCGCCCTTTAGCCGGTGAGCGACTCCGCGTCGAACCGCCGCCCCTTCGCGGACATCGGCGATGTCGGCGATGAAGACGGGAACGTCTCCGCGCATCGCCACCACCGTACGTCGGAGATCGTCGACGGAGTGGGCCCGTCCGAGTGCCCGCACCGTCCATTCGATCGACCCCTGCGTCACGATGCCGCCCGACGCGTTCATGTTCGATTCCTCGACCGCGTGCAACACCTCATCGAGACTGATGCGACGCGCCGCCATGCGCTCGGGGTCGAGCTGAACCTGGAACTGGCGCAGGTAGCCGCCGAGGCGCTCCACGGTGGCAACGCCCGGAACCGCGAGCAGACGATTGTTGATCTCGAACTCCACGAGATCGCGAAGAGCCATGAGATCCGCGGCTCCTGGCTCCGCTTCGAGTGTGAACTCGAAGATTTCGTTGAGTCGCCCGGTGAGGCTGGATATGAGCGGAGGGTCCGTACCCGCGGGAAGCTCGTCCGCGATCTGGGCCACGCGCTCGGCCACGAACTGCCTCGAACGGTAGTAGTCGGCCGAAGGTTCGAACTCGATCGAAACCTGCGCCACACCAAGCTGCGAATTGGACCTTACGCGACGGACGTCAGGCAACCCGGCAAGCGCCACTTCGAGAGGGACTGCGATCGCCGTTTCCAGTTCCTCAGCACCCATGGAGGCGTTCTGGGTGATGACGTTGAAGACGGGGGCTGAGAGATCCGGAAAGACATCCCGTCGCAGCTCCCGCATCCAGACGGCGCCGATCACGACACCCGCGCCGACGAGTAGGGCAACAGGAAGCGGCGTTTCGAAGGAACGGCGGATCAGTCGAGAGATCATCGTCCTGCCTCAGTGGTCGTCATGGCCCGCAGCGCCCTTCTCAGCCTGGGCTTTGAGAAGGAACGCTCCGTCGACCACCACTTTTTCGCCGGCCTTGAGGCCAGACAGGATCTCTACCGAGCCGCCCAGGTCGCGGCCACGCCCGATGCGTCGGATCTCGAAATGCTGGTCGTCTTCCTTGGGGAGGAAGACACACCACTCGCCGCGCACACGCTGGACCGAGGCGACCGGAACAGTGAGGATGGGTTCCCCGGCGTCACCGATGGGGACTGCGGCGGTCGCGGACATTCCGGGACGAAGCTCGCCACTCCGATTGGCCACATCGATGCGAACAGGAATCGTTCGGGATTCGCTTTCAACATTGCGGCCAACCATGGTCACGCGTCCTTCGTGGTCTTGGCCGGGCAGCGCAGAGAAGGAGAGCTGAGCGAGGGCGCCCTTGCGGATACGGACGGCATCACGTTCAAAGGCATGCACGGTCAGCCAGAGTGTCGTGAGGTCGCCGACCTTGAACGCCGCAATGGAGGGATCCGTGAGCGCACCGGTCACGGCGCTTTTTTCGGTCACCCATCCGGCGAGAGGAGAGCGAAGGGTAAAGGCCCCGGACAGAGGGCCGTCGCCTTCCGGCACGTCGACACCGTAACCCGCGATCGCAGCGCGGCCTGCCCGCTGTGCGGCGCGCGCTTCGGCGAGAGCCGACTCCGCTTCCTGGACTTCGCGAAGCGGCACGATGTTCTCCGCTGCGAGTCCGCGCTTACGTTCGAGCGCCGCCTCCGCGAGTCTCACGCGCGCGCTGGCCGACACGTACTCTGCTCGAGCGCGGCCGAGTTCGGGGCTCGTGAGTTCTGCGAGGGCCTCGCCTTGCTTCACGCGGTCGCCAGCGTCGAGGAAAACCCGCACTATCCGAGCCCCAGCGGGGGTGGCGATCTCGGCGTACTTCCGTTGATCGACCGCGAGTTCGCCGAGGAGCGTGGCGCGTTCCCCGCCGGGACGGGATTCGACCACGCGCGTCGTGATGCGCAGATCACGCATCATGCTTTCGTCGATTTCGACGGTGTTGGACTCTTCTTCATGGCCTTCGGAGGCGGCGCTTTCGGGCTTCGCGTGTTCGTCCTTCGGAGGTTCGGTGGGTCCGCAAGAAACGAGCGCGAAGCACGCAAAGAAGAGAGCGAGGGTTCTAGGATTCATCGGAGGACTCCGGACTGGATGTCGAGTTCGACCTTGGCGAGGGACGCCTCGAGAAGACTGTCGAGGTATTGGAACCGGGTGTCGAGGATTTCGCGGCGGATCACAAGCAGGTCGGCAAGACCGATCTGGCCGGATTCGAAGCTGCGGGTGGTGAGGCGCTCGTTCTCGTCCATGCCGGGGAGAGCCTCGGTTTCGAGAACGCGGGCGGCAGCGAGCCGGCGTTCCAAAACTTCAAACGACGCCTTGACCTGAATGCGGGCGCGTTGGCGTGCGGCTTCAAGCTCGGTCCGGAGTCGTGTCGCACGGGCCGAGCCTGTGGCGCGCTGCTCCTGACCCTTTGAGAAGACGGGAAGCGTGAAGGTGAAGGAGCCGAAGAAGATCTTGTCTCCCTCCTCCTTCGAGTACCGTGCGCCCAGCCCGAAGTCAGGCTTGGCGAGGCTCTTGCCTAGACGGACCTCCGCCTCGGCTTCGTCGATTCCGGCCTGCAAGGATCGGAACTCGGCGCGGTCGGTTACGCCTCCCAAACTCATCTCCAGGTCGACGGAGCCCTCCGGTCCGAGTGCCCCGATCACGTCGATAGGCTCATCAAGCCTGAGGATCTGTTTCAGATCTCCCAGGGCTTGCGCTTTCTCTGCCGCGGCGGCCTCGCGGTTCGCATGGGCGCGAGCGCCAGTCGTGCGCGCGATGTTGACGTCCAGGACGGCGATGTCCCCGGCCTTGAACCTGCGATCGGCCGCGGCGTGGATCCCTCTCGCAAACTCTTCGGCCATGGCGAGCAGTCGGAGCCGCTCGTTCGCGTGGAGCGCGCGATAGAACGCGTTGGCGGCGTCCCGCAGGCCGGTCCGCGTCACCTCATCGAGGTTCGCGGTCCCCGCTGCGATCGATGCGTTAGCTCCCGCGATTCGGGCAGAGCGACGGCCCGGCGGCTCGAACGCCTGCTGAATTCCGATTTCCCAGTCCGTCAAGCGTGCATCCGGTCCGCGGCGCCGCCCGACACCCGCCTCGATCTCGGGGTTGGAGGCGAAACCCATCGACGCCCCTATCAGACGGCCGCGCGCCTCATCAATGGCGAGTCGGGCACTGACGATCTGGGGAGCCTGCTCGCGCGCGCGGGCGATGGTCTCCGGGAGCGTGAGGCTGCGTTGGGCCGAGGCGATTGTTCCGGGCAGGCAAACGACGAGACAAAAGAAGACGGTCTTCGAACCTTGACGCATGGCATGTTCCTAAAGAATCCGGGCGAACGCGCGCCGGGCGGTCCAGCTAAGAACGGAAGAGAGCTAGACGGAGCGCTTTGGAACGTGGAGGATGCCGCGCGGCTCCCGGCTGGCGGGTGGCGCGTTCAAGTTCGGCGTGGGATGGACCACCGGCTCTGTGTCAGGAAGGATCTCAACCTCCGGTGGTTCGATTGGCTGGAAGCAGCAGCCGCAAGTGAAACAAGTCGGCGGGCAGCTCTGGTCTCCACCCTGCGCGGACTCCGTCTCTCCCTCGCATGGATCAGTCCAGGAGATCGCCATGGCGCCCGAGGCGCTCAAAACGAGGACCGCAACGCCGAAGATCATGGCCAGCCGTCTCACAAAGAAAAGAATAGCAGGCGAACGCAACTCGCCCCCGGTTACCTGCACACTCCCGGTCCCGAAGTGATGAGATCGAGTGTCTTCTGAAAGGCTGCTTTGGCGGCCGGTGTCGGGATTACCCCTTCGCCGGGAAGAAAAATCCCGAAGACTTGATCGCCAGCGGCGTCGTAGAAGACGACACCGGCAGTCTCGGCCTTACCCTCGGATAGTGAGATGCCGTAAATCGTGCTGACAAGGTCGGGGCGGAGGTGACCTGACACACCGGCCGGCGGAGACTTCGTCAGGCAAATCGTGTCGCGCGACTCGGTAGATCTTCGCTCTAAGCTCCGGCTATGCCCGCCAAGGTCTCCCGTTCGCGCGAGTGGACGCTCCGCCTGAGCCTCATGGCCATTTCGCTCCTCTTGATGATGAGCGTTCTGGAGATCGCCGCTCGGTTCGTGCGTTCGCGACAGCAGGGCGGCAAAGAGGGACGCGAGGACTCCCTTTATAAGGAGTACGACCCGGCCCTTGGTTGGCGAAAGAAGAAGAACGGAGGCGCCACCTACAAAAGGCGCGAGTACACGGTGGATGTTCGAATCAACTCGCAGGGCCTGCGTGATCCCGAGCGAAGCGTCGAACCACGCCCCGGAACCTTCCGGGTCCTGGCCCTCGGTGACTCTTTCATGGAGGGTTACACCGTCAACCTTGGCGAGACCCTCACTCAGAAACTGGAGGGCAGGCTCAACGCTGCGGGTTGCCGCGCTGAGGTGATCAATGGGGGAACCTCGGCCTACAGCACCGATCAGGAATATCTCTTCTATCGAACGGACGGCGCCCGATACCGTCCGGCTCTCGTCTTGTTGTTCTTCTTCTGGAACGACGTCATCTACACCGATCGTCAGGATTACTTCGGGACGCCGAAACCCGCGTTCGAGATGGGTGGAGGAAAACTTAAGCTTCATCGTTATCCGGTGAAGGAGAAACCAAAAGACGCAGGCCCGGCCGCGACCGAGGAGGCCGATGAAGCACCCAAAGGCTCGGCCTTCCTCGAACTACTGCGAGAAAGGCTGTGGGTGGGCGCTCCTGATGCACACGACGCTCTCGCGCGTCTGGGGTTATGGAATCCCATTCCGAAAGCGACGCCGCGCCTCGAAATGCTCGTATACGACCGGCGTGATCTCGCCCCGGTTGAGGATGCCTGGGAGAAGGTGGGCGTGATCGTGAAGGCCCTCAAGGAAGACGTGGAGGCGCACGGCTCGCGACTCGCGATCGTCCACGTTCCCGGCCGCATGGAGATTCAGGACTCTTCTTTTGAAGCGACGAAGAAACTCTATCGACTCGAAGATGGAGCGTGGGACCTCAACAAGGTGAGAGACAAACTCAAGACCTTCGGCGCGGCTCTCGATATTCCCGTTATCGATCTTGTCCCGGCGCTGCGAGCCGCCGAGTCGACGTTCAGGTCGACCTACTTCACGTTCGACGGACACTGGAACGCCCGAGGCCATGACGTAGCTTCCGAGGCGGTGTTCGAGTGGATGAAGGAAACGCGTTCTCTACCGGCGACTTGTGGCGGCGGTCTGAGCGAGGTTGCGAGCTCGGCGTCGGTGTGGAATCCGGCGGACGAGACTGGACCGCATTCAAACCGTTGATCCACTGGCGGAAACGCGCTCCGAGTGTAGCCTCGACTTGAATTCGCGCGGCCGACGTTGCCGCGCTCTCGGAGGCTTCATGAAAATCCCACGCACGCTCATCCTTGGATCCGCCTTCCTTCTCGCGTTCAGTTTGTCCACGACCGCACCGGGTCAGGACCAGAAGAAACCGATCACCTTCGGCACGGAGGTGAACGTCGTCGCGGTCCCGGTGTTCGTCACCGACAAGGATGGGAAAACGGTCGCGGGGCTCACCGCGCAGGATTTTGAGATTGAGGATGGCGGCAAGCCCGCGCCGGTCGAAGGCTTCCTCGCGGTTTCCGGTGACGGTGACCTCGGCGTGCCGGTCGACAGTGTGTCGAATCTC
>JAYUUU010000100.1:0-8093 GCA_043754395.1 Vicinamibacteria bacterium | reverse complement strand
ATGCGCCGGGGCGCGGGTTTGGCGGGGACAAAAGGCTCCGCGACCATCGGAACCGCTCTCGACGGTTTCATCGGCTCGTGGTCCGTCGCCGACGAGAAGCGGGTCCTGAAAGCGACCCGCAGGCTGGATGCGGTCGACCCGGATCTCTGGAAATGAGGGTCCTCCTCGACACCAACGCCTACACCGCTCTGCTCCGGGGCCATTCCGAAGTTGTCGGTCTCGTCCGTCGCTCGGAAGAGGTGTTGATATCACCGGTCGTCGCTGGCGAGTTGCTCTTCGGCTTCCGCAACGGTACCCGCTACGAGGCGAACCGACGCCAGTTGGACGCCTTCCTCGACAGCCCATTCGTGCGATTCCTGGAGATAACCCTGGTTACCGCCGAGCGGTTCGGGCGCTTGGCCGCCGGTCTGCGAAAGAAGGGCCGGCCGATTCCCTCAAACGATCTGTGGATCGCGGCGCAAGCCATGGAAACCGGCGCCGATCTGCTGTCCTTCGACAAGCACTTTGCTGAGATCGACGGTCTCGCCTGGATCCGGCCCGTGGCCTGAATCAACGGTTACGAGTACCTGAGTCACGCGACGAAGAAAGAAGAGCTGGCCCGGAAGATCGCCGAGCGCGACGACAAGCGGCCCGTGCTGATCCCACTCCGACGTCTCCATGCACGAATGGAAGGTACTCGGCTGCGGATCTTCTGCTTGGACGACCCCCGCGTCTCAACCACCGCGCCCGGCTTGAACAACAAACCCGGGCTCGCGGCTCGTGGATGATGGTCCTGCCCTTGGGCAGCGCTGGCGACGCCGAGCCATAAGGCACTATGCAGTGACGAATGCCGAGCACGCTCGCCCGAATCGTGGGGCTCTGACGCCGGTCCCTCCACCTGTCAACCGCGCGCGACCACTCCCTCAGCGCGCAACCGGCAGCGGAACGAGGAACGGAACGGGAGGAATCCGGGCCGCGCATGACGCGTCGATGTCTGCCGCGCGGCCGGAAACGATCAGAGCGCCGATCATCCGGCCGATGCAGGCCTCGGCGTTCCCGATCGGATGACCGTTGTTTCGCAGGATCACCGAGCGCCCCCGCGGGAGCGTGGCTGCCACCTCGAGAGCGCCCGATACGGGCGTGACGGGATCGAGCTCGCCCGACAGGAGCAGGGTCGGGATGTCCGACTGCAGCAGCTGGCGGTGGCTGGCCGGCACCGACCCCCGTGGCCACTGGGCGCACGCCGAGGTCTGTTCGCGCAGCCGGTAGTCTCCGGCGAACGTCGAGGCGGAACGCAGCCCCGCCTCAAGGTCCAAGTATGGCGCGTCCTCAGTACAGGTAACGGAGAGAAAGAACCCCGCGGCCAATCGACTGCCGGCGGTCAGGGTGCGAGTCGCGAGGACGAGGTCGGCGATGGCCGACGGGTCGCCGCTACGCATCGCTTGCAGCAGTTTCGGCGCGCCGGCCGCGGCCTGGGGGGTGTAGAGCACGTTGCGAAACGCCTCCCCGAACAGCCCGCGCGTGAGCACGATCTTCACAGGCCCGGGTTTCGCGGCCGGGATGGACAATCGCAGCGGGCGGGCCCCGAGCTCGGCAGCCAGGGTGCGGAGATCCTGATCGAGATGCGGATAGGCCGCCACGCAATCGGGCTCCCGCCCGCAACGGGCGACCAGATCCTTCCACCCCTGTTCGGCCGCGAGAGCGTGAGACGTCGGCACGGCCTCGCGGGGAGAGACCACCCCCTTGAGAGCGACGGTGCGCACACGGTCCGGATGGCGTCGCATGAGGACCTGCGCGAGCCGGGTGCCGTAGGAAGTGCCGTAGAGGTTGACCCTCTCGTACCCCAACGCGCCGAGGACGTCGTCCAGATCGTCGGCGACGTTGGCAGTGGTGTACTGCCGCAGATCGGCGCTCTGCTCCAGCCGAGAGCGGCACTTACGAACGCCCTCCGGGTTCAGCCAATGCTCGACCAGCACGCCCTCGGAGTCCGGCTCGGCCAGTTCCGGGCAGGTAAGCGATGCCGGCTTCCCGGTGCCACGCGGATCGATGAGCACGAGGTCGTGGGATTCACGCACGCCGGCAAACACGCGATCGTAGAAAGCGGCGTTGAAGGACGGCGCGTCGCCGGGGCCGCCCTGCAAGAAGACAAGGGGATCGGGCAAACTACCAGGACGGGTGGCCCGCAGGATCGTGATGTGAATCGGCACCTGCCGACCGGCACGGACTGCCCGGTCCTCCCAGACCGAATAGGCGCCACAAACCGCCGGTTGGCGGGCGCCCGCGACCTCGCATGGCGACAGCGTGATACCGGCGGCGACCAGAAGGGGAAAGGTCAGTGACATGCTCGAGTTACCGAAACAAGGCTCGGAAGAGTTTCCTCAGATGGGTCAATGCTATCGCCGGTCCAACAGCTTTCGTGGGGGACTGGCGCGAGGCGCCGACTATCCGTGAGAGCGTTTCCACGGCAGCGGGTGCGGCTTGGGAGCGTAGGTGAAACAAGCACGGTTTGCCACTCAATGCACGTGAACGCGGAGCGGCGGTGGCCGTTCCGGCCGGCGCACTCCATGGACAGGCGGGCGCGCTGATGCCGCCTCCGAGGGGCTGCGGACGGGCCAAACCCTCGCGGCGCCCGAGGCTCCGCCATCTCGGCGGAATTCGGGGATTCCCGTCCGCTTGCTACGCTTGATCGTCGGTCTGATCGCGGCAAGCCTCGTCACCATAGTGAGGGTCAAGGTGAACTCAGCGTGGCTGATCCTCGCTGGGGGCTGCTTGGCAGAATCGTTCGTTGACCCGCAGGCGTCGTCGTCTCGAGTTCGCGCGACCGGAGGGGCAGCAGGCGCCAAACCGGCCTAAGCTCATCGGATGCGCGTGCTCGTCGTGGAAGACGATCAGAGACTCGCCGCCTTGCTGCGGCAAGGCCTCAAGGAGCAAGGGTACGGCGTGGATCTCGCCAAAGACGCCACCCAGGGTTTCGATATGGCGATGGCCTACCCATACGATGCGATGCTGCTCGACGTGATGCTTCCAGGGCGCAGCGGCCTTGACGTTCTTCGCGATCTTCGGGCCCGCGGTTCTCGTTCGCCCATTCTTGTCCTCAGTGCCCGTTCCGCCGTGGGGGATCGCGTACGAGGTCTTGACCTCGGCGCCGACGACTATCTGAGCAAGCCCTTCGAATTTCAGGAACTGCTCGCGCGATTGCGGGCCATTATGAGAAGGCCCGCGGTTGAACCCCGAACGACTCTTAAAGCGGGAGATCTCGCGATGGATGTGGCGCGTAGGGAAGTGTCGCGAGGGGGACGTCCCCTCGACCTGACCGCGAAGGAATTCGCCCTGCTCGAATACTTTCTGCGCAAGAAGGGCCTGCTGCTCACCCGCTCGATGATCCTCGATCATGTTTGGGACTCGGACTATGACGGCGGCTCGAACCTGGTCGAGGTGTATGTCAACTATCTGCGGCGCAAGACGGAGCAGAGCGATGCGCCTCGGCTGATCCAGACGGTCCGGGGCGCGGGTTATGTTCTCAAGGAAGCGGAGTGAGCGGTTTGGGCACGCTTCGCCTGCGGCTGGCGCTTTGGCACGCGTTGGCGCTGTCGGTGATTCTCGCGGTCTTCGCGGCCCTGATCTACGGAGTGGTTCGCGACCAGCTGATCCGCCACCACGACCTGAACCTGACCGACACCGCGCGCTCCGTCGAGCGCATCCTCTCTTCGGAGGCGGACTGCGAGGCCCTCACCGCCGTCCAGCGCGGAGAACTCGAACGTCTCGGCCCGCTTGTGCTGGTTCACGAAGTCGGAGGTGAGCGACGTGTCTTCTTTCGCTCGTCCGACAAGCTCGGTCTCAACGCGCTGATTGGACCCTCGCCTGATCCGGCCGCGATCCTGAGTTCTGGCCGCTTCGAGACCCTGGGCACACAAGCCCAGCCGGTCCGCGTGTATTCCGAGGCATACCGCTCGAGAAGCGGCCGCTCCGGATTGATCCAGGTTGCACAGGGGCTGGGCGAAGTGCCCCTTCCGCTCGCGAGCCTTCGCCTGGCTCTGCTGCTCATGTCACCGCTCGCGGTCGCCCTGGCCGCCCTCGGCGGGTATGGCCTCGCGCGGCGGGCGCTCGCGCCCGTGGCCGAAGTCACGCGGCTCGCCCGCGAGATTGAGGCGGGCAGCTTGAACCGGCGCCTTCCCCTTCCTCACTCTGGAGATGAAATTGGCAGCCTGGTCACGACCCTCAACCAGATGATCGCCCGCCTCGAGGCCTCATTCGAAGCGATGCGAAGATTCACCGCCGATGCGTCGCATGAGTTGCGCGGGCCGCTGACCACGATGCGAGGGGCTATCGATGTGGCGCTGGCCCAACCGCGGGAAGCGGCGCAGTATCGCGAGACCCTTCTTTCCGTGGGCCACGATGTCGATCGCCTGCGCTCGATCACCGCCGACCTTCTGGTGCTGGCGCGGGCCGATGTCGGCCGGATTCCGATCGAGAGGGCGCCGGTTCGCCTCGATGTTCTGGCGAGCGAAATTGCCGAGACTCTCGGGAGCGCCCCAGCGGCTCGCCCCGTTCAGATTTCCGTTGACGCGCCGATCCCGGTCATCGTGGCGGGTGATGAACTCTGGCTAAGACAGCTCGTTTTCAATCTCGTCCACAACGCCGTCAAGTTCGCGCCGTCGAGCGCGTCGAACGAACTCGGGACCCAGGTTCACGTCGAAGTCACGGCGGACGGCGGCCGTGGCCTCCTATCTGTTTCCGACAACGGGCCTGGCATTCCTGCGGAAAAAATCGCGCATGTCTTCGAGCGCTTTTTTCGCGCGGATTCCGCGCGAACCCACGGCGGGCCGGAGGGGTCAGGTCTGGGACTTGCCATCGCGGCTTGGATCGTTTCCGCTCACGGGGGCGAGATCCGGGTCGAGAACCAAGATGAGGGCGGTTGCCGTTTCACTGTGAGTCTCCCCCTTCCGAGCGACTGACCCGTTCTCGCCGCCGCCATCGGGGCCGGGTTGAGCTCGTCGCCACGTGCCGCAAACGTTCGCGACAGGGCAGAATGAGGGGATGAAGAAGCTTCATTTGCCCGGCCTCGCCCTTTCCGCGCTCTTTCTAAGCGTGGCCACCATCGCCTACACGGCGGAGCCGCCCGCGAAGATCGAGACCCTCCTCACCCCTGCCTCGGACAACTCCGCCTTCCCCCAGCTTTCCGAGGATGGCAAAGATGGCGTCTACATGACGTGGCTCGAGACGCTCAAAGACGGCGGCGGCCATCGCCTTCGCATCGCCCATCGCAAGGAGGGCGGCGTCTGGGGCGAGGCGTCGACGGTTCACGAAGGCAAGACCTTCTGGCGGAACTGGGCTGATTTCCCCGGGCTCGGTGTCTTTCCCGATGGCTCGGTGATGGTTCATTGGCTGGCGCGAAGCGGCGAGGGCACTTATGACTACAACGTCAACGCACGCATCTCCAAAGATGCCGGCAAAACCTGGGGAGAGTCTTTTCTCGTCAACACCGACGGGAAGAAAGCCGAACATGGCTTCGTCTCTTTTGCACCCACCGAAAAGGGTCTTGCTGTCGTTTGGCTGGACGGTCGTGAAACCAAGGGCATGAGTCACGACGCCGCTGACCATTCGACAGGGGGGGGTGCCATGACTCTGCGCTTCGCCGAGTTCCTGAGTGATGGAACCAGGGTGCGCGAGTCGGTACTTGATTCGAAGGTCTGCGACTGCTGTCAGACCGCGGTGGTCAACACGTCCAAAGGCTTGCTCGCCGCGTATCGCGATCGTTCCGACAACGAGTTCCGCGACATCTCGCTCGTCCGTCCCGCCGAAAAGCCCGAGCCCCGGGACTTCTCGAAGGATGGCTGGAAGATCAACGCGTGCCCGGTGAACGGTCCCGCCCTCGCTTCGCGAGGCGACGTTGTCTCGTCTACGTGGTTCACCATGGGTGGCGGGAAGCCCCGGGTGAAAGCCGCAGTGTCGACGGATGGCGGCGACACATTTTCTTCCCCGATCGAGGTGGACGCGACTTTCCCCACGGGACGCGTGGACGTCGCGATGCTGCCCTCGGGCATCTCGCTTTTGAGCTGGCTGGGCCGGGGTGAAAGTGGCGCCGAGATCAAGGCCGCTTTCCTCGGGAGAGATGGCGCTCTCAAGCCGGCGTTCAAGGTAGCCGCCTCCTCCATCGCCCGCGCGGCGGGCTTTCCGAGGCTTGAACTCTCGGGGGGCGAGGTTGTCTTCGCATGGACCGAAGTCGGGGCCGCACCCGAAGGCTCGACCGCGCCGCCGCCTTCACAGGTGCGAACCGCCGTCATGTCCCTCAAGTGAGGGGCCGCTTCCTCACCGCCGCCGTCCTTCTCGGGTTCGCCGCGACGGCCGCCGTAGCGCAGGAGCCCACACTGCAGGCCCGCGTTGCCGAATTGAAGGGCCGAGTCGTCGCCGTGAACTTCTGGGCGGTGTGGTGCGAGCCGTGCAAGCGCGAGATGCCGATGCTGGCCAGAGTTTCGCGGGAATACGAGGGCCGGGGCGTCACGTTCATCGGAGCCTCGATCGACGATCCCGAAGAAATGGAGAAGGCGAAAGCGTTCGCGCGGAAGACACGCGTCGACTATCCCGTTGTATTCGGCGCGACGACGGCCCAGATGATCGCCTACCGTCTCGGCGACGCGGTGCCCGTCACCGTTCTCATCGACCGCGATGGAACAGAAAAGTTTCGAATGGTGGGAGAGATCAAGGAGGCGCAGCTTCGGGAGCGGCTCGACTGGTTGCTTGGTTCACAGGCGGAGGCGCAACCGGCAGAACTCACTTTGCCCGACGGGATGAGCGTGGACCACTTCAAGGACGACCACGAAGCCGGCGAAAGCGAAGAACACAAACACGAAGAGGAACAAGAGCGAGAGGAGGCCGGCTCGGCGGTTCCGGGCTGACCTCTTTGACCCGGAGAGGGACGGGCGATCCGTGGGATCGCCGGAACATCGCAAGGCCGGTTTATCTACTCGCTTCGTGTCATCCCCGACGAAATCGATCGGGCCAAGCTGCGCACGACCCTCATGTATCTCTTCTCGAACCGCGTGCGCGCCGGGGTCGAGTGGAATCCCAACGCCGATGACGCGTCGGCCCTCGTCAACATCCACCTCGTTCGGGAATCGCGAAACCGGCCGGCCGTGATCTTCGGACTTTCCTCCGACCGCATCGGAACGCCCTACGGCAAGTCTCTCTTTCTGACTGCGAGCTACGACTTGAAGCCGGTCACCGGCTGGTCATTGGCGCCTTACGTCGGTGTGGCCCACGGGACCTTCGAGGACAAGACGCGCGTGATCGGCGGCTTGAATGTCCGCGTCTCGTCGTCGGTGTCGGCACTCGCGATCTTCGACGGCGTGCATCTGCACGAGGTTGTGAGCTACGAACGCGGAAGGCACGGGCTCTCCCTGGTGCTGGTTCGAAGCGGTCGTCGCGTGGGCGTGAGCTACAACCTCGTCTTCTGAGCCGCGCCCCTCAGACCGCCTGGGCCCCATACCGCGGCGGCCCGTCGTCATGGGTGTGAGAGCGCAAGCTCCAGCCGTTTCGAGAAATCAGGGCCATCGCCTCGAGCTTCGTGTGCACATCCAGCTTCTTGAGGATGTGCTGGACGTGGTTCCGCGTTGTCGCCACGGAAATGTGCAGCGCGCGTGCGATGTCCTTGTTGGCCTGGCCCGAAGCAATGGCGCGAAGCACGTCCTGCTCTCGGTCTGACAGCGCTTCGACAACGGCCTCATTCAACTCCCGAGCCTCCTTAGGAGCGACGGCCGGAAGCGAGAGATGAAGCCGGATCGGAACAGCACGTTCAGAGGAATGGGAAGCTTCTTGTACGAGTCCGCGATCAGCCTCCCGCAAGCGGGCCAGTTCGCGGGCGAGCCAACTCTTCTCCTCGATCTGATCGAGGATGTGGACCGCGGTGTGGAAGCCGCGACGAGGGTCGGGAATCTCGACTACGGTCACTCCGAGGACCTGGGCACGCAGATGGTCCCCGGTTTTCATCTCAAACCGATTCATCCCTTCATGCCGTTTGATGGTCTGGCTGACCGGGCACGAATCGGAACAGAACCGGTTCCCGAACAGGTCGCGGCCGGCGAAGACCTCGTGGCAAAGACGGCCAAGCGCGTGGC
>JAYUUU010000099.1:0-3959 GCA_043754395.1 Vicinamibacteria bacterium | reverse complement strand
GAAGGGATCTCCGCGTCGAAAAAGCGATCGAGGTCAGCCTTGAAGGTGGCGGTCCGGATCACAGGGTCCTGCGCCGAGACCGGCAGTGACATCGAGGCGAGGAGGAGGCCGGTCGCGGCGAGCCCGCTCGGTCGAAACATCAGGCGACCCCTCTTTCCGCGAAGGAGGGTGCTGCGACGAGTGCCGCCGCACCACGAAGCCGCGGATACTGCTCGGGAGGCACGATCGTGATCGGGGTGGCGCCGGCGGGCGGGGTTAGAGCACGCTCGGCAAGTCCGGAACGAACCGTGGCCTCGATGAGATCCCACGCCGCGGTGATCTCGCCGCCTATATAGACGTGGGAAGGATCGATCGCGTTCACCACCGATCCCAGACCCAGGCCGAGGTAACGCGCGGTCGAGAGCAGGGCGGCGAGGGCCTTGCCGTCGCCGCCGCGCGCGCGCGCGATCAGATCGTCGATGGTGAGAGCGGCCACGTCGGCGGCAAGCGGCCGCTCGCGCAGGTCACGGCCGAAGTAGCGCGAGAGTGTGGCGAGGTTCGACACGTAGGCCTCCCAGCAGCCGGTGGCGCCGCAGCCGCAGCGCGGGCCGTCGACGTTCAAGGGGACATGACCGAACTCCCCCGCGATGTTGTGCTGCCCGCGCACCAGTTCACCGCCCATGACAATCCCCACGCCCAGACCGTCCGAGACCGTGATGTAGACGAAGCTACTCGGGGCTTTGGCGTCGCGCGTGGCCCAGAGCTGGGCGAGCGCGCACGCCTTGCCGGAGTTCTCGATCTCGACCGGGACGCCCAGCCCGGCGGCGAGCGGATCCCGCAGCTTCACATCTTTCCATCCAAGGTTTGGAGCGAGGAGCACGCGGCCGGCCTGCGACTCGACCATGCCGGGGACCACGACGCCCACACCCTGACAGCGACCGAGGTCCTTGTGCTCGATCAGAATCGCCTTGATGCGCTTGATCAGGTCGGCCACGAACTTTTTCGGGTCGCGCTCCGTGGGGAAGCTAGTGACGCTCGCCAGCTGGTGTCCGACGAGGTCGGTCACCATGACGAAGGTGCGGGTGGGCCGGATGTCCACCGCGACCACACATCGCTTCCGCGAGTCGATGTAGAGAAAGGTGGGCTTACGGCCTCGCTTCGCCTCGCCGGTGGCTCCTTCAAAGATCGCGCCCTCTTCAATGAGCTCATTCACGAGGAGGCTCACCGCGCCGCGCCTTGTCCCCATGAGTCGAGAAAGATCGGCGCGGGAAATCGGCTGGTTCGTTCTTATGAGATTGAGCGCGATGCGGCGGTTGATCTCGCGCGAGGTGCCGCGGGTGGCCACGCGCAGATTCTGAGGATGAAGGGGGCGCATTTGTCCTATTCCGGTTCAATATAACCCCAGGGCCTATCGCGAAGGCAAGCGTTTTTTTGAAACTGGCGAGAGCATGGAGGTTCTTCTTTGCGGCGTTTAGCACTGATATCTGCGGATTCGATGGCGGGCCCGCTTTTTCCTGATGGCGAGATTTTCCCTTGACAGGCGATCGGAGGCAGGCATATTGTCCGTTTCAAAGACAAATACCGGACCGCCCGCGGCCCGGACCAACCGCACCGCTCAGGAGGCTTCAATGAAGGCACGGCACACGACGGAAACCAGGCGTTCCCATTCAGCGTCGGTGATTGAGCCATGGGCGCGCGTCGCCCTCGCGGTTTTGCTGCTGGCCTCCCCGGCCCAGGCCCAAATCCCTACGGGAACGATCCTCGGCGGCGTCAAGGACTCCTCGGGCGCGGGCGTCCCGGGCGCGACGGTGACCGCGACGAACGCGGGCACACAGTACTCGAGGAGCATCACCACGGATTCGACCGGCCAATACGCCTTGAGGTTGCTCCCCGTGGGCAAATACATGCTGGCGGTGACCATGCCGGGCTTCAAGAACTTCTCTCAGACCGGGATTCTGCTCGAGGTCGGCCGCAACGCCCGCATAGATCCCGTGATCGAACTCGGCGCCCTGACCGAAGTGGTCTCGATCGTGGCCGACGCGCCTCTGGTCGAAACCACCTCGGCCGCGTTGTCCCGGACGGTCGGCCAGAACGAGGTCTTGAACCTGCCCTTGGTGAATCGCGACCTCTATTCCCTGCTGAGCCTCACCGGTGGCGTCACGAGCAACGACAACGCCAACTCGCTGGGCGGCCCCGAGCAACTCACCACCATCAACGGGTCGAGCAGGGCCCAGATGGGCAGCGTGAACTTCCAGCTCGACGGAGGCAACAACACGGCGGGCCTGCGCGGCACCGGCAATCCCGCGCCGAATCCCGAGGCGGTCCAGGAGTTCCGCGTCCTCACCAATGGATATGCCGCCGAATACGGTCGCTATGCCGCCGGTGTGGTGGACGTGGTCACCAAGTCGGGCACGAACGAGTTCCACGGCGCGGCGTTCGAGTTTTTTCGCAACGAAAAGCTCAACTCGAAACGCTGGGCGCCTCCCGGTTCCACGGGCGCCAAGGATCCGCTCGACCGCAACCAGTTCGGCGGCGCCCTGGGCGGGCCGATCCGGAAAGACCAGACTTTCTTCTTCGTCAGCTATTCGGGCCTTCGCCAGGAGGAAACCTATTTCCGGAACAGCGCGGTCGTCCCCACCGCGCTCGAACGCGCGGGAGACTTCTCGCAATCGGCCATCAAGCCGCGCGACCCCGCGACCCTCCAGCCCTTCCCCGGCGGGATCATCCCGGCCGCGCGTTTCGACGTGACCGCGAAGAACATCCAGGACAAGTTCATACCGACGTCAAACCTGCCGAACAATTTCTACGAAGTCCGCCGCCCCGACCCCCTGAGCAGCGATGAGGCGACGCTCAAACTCGACCACAAGCTCTCCGACACTCAGAGCCTCGCCCTCAGCTACTTCTATCAGAAGGGCACGGACACTCAGCCGCTTTCGGTGAGCGGCAACATCCCCTGGGTCGACCGTGACTTCAAGTGGAACCAGCACAACGTCAATCTCGCGCACACGTGGACGCTCAGCCCAACGAGGATCAATCAGTTCCGCGCCTCGTACATGCGCCAGTTCGGCGGCCGCGTGAACAATCCCACCACCTCCCTCGCGGATCTCGGCTCGAAGTTCACTCCCCAGGGCGACCCCACGCTGCCCCGCCTCACGGTCACCGGCTACTTCACCGGCCAGACCTCGATCGCGGGCCCCGACGCGGGAAGTGAATACTTCGGCGTGAAGGATGCGCTCAGCATCAGCACCGGCAATCACTCCCTCAAGTTCGGCGCCGAAGTGTCGTACGAAAAGATCGTGCACGACACGCTCCTCGACAACTACGGTGTGTTCGCCTTCAACGGCAGCAAGACCTTGAACGCCTACGCTGACTTCCTGCTCGGCCTGCCGAGCACGATGACGCAGGACGCTCCGGTGCGCAAGACCGACAACGGCGCCTACATCAGCCTGTTTGCCCAGGATGACTTCCGCATCCACCCGCGCGTGACCTTGAACCTCGGTCTGCGTTACGACATCCAGTTCCCCTTCACCGACCCGCAGGACCGCAAACTCGCGTTCGTGCCCGGCCAGAAATCGACGGTATCGCCCAACGCGCCGACCGGCCTCCTTTTCCCCGGAGACGCCGGGGTGAGCCGTGGGATCGTAAAGACGGACTTAAACAACATCGCCCCTCGCATCGGCATCGCCTGGGATCCCAAGGGCGATGGCCGCATGGCGGTGCGTGCGGGATTCGGCGTCTTCTACGGGAGCATCACCGGCAACGAGTGGAACACCACGGCTGACAACCAGCCGTTCACGGTAAGGCAGTCCTTCCCCACCGTGTTCACACTTTCAGATCCCTATCGCAACCTTCCCGGCGGAGTCGGACCGTTCCCGTTCACCTACTCGCCGGCCTCGCCCCGCTTCACGCTCCCCGCACAGGTCTTCGGGCCCTCGCTCGAGTTCGTCTGGCCGCTCACCTACCAGGTGAACGTGACCGTG
>JAYUUU010000098.1:0-8575 GCA_043754395.1 Vicinamibacteria bacterium | reverse complement strand
ACTCCAGGTGACGCTGCCCAAGGCGATCGCCGATCGGTATGGCGTCGCCCCCGGCGCGGATCTGGTGTTCGAGCCCGCGGGGGACTCGATTCGTGTTCTGGTGGCTCGAGAGCCCGGCCTCTCCGCCTCGTACGGCCTTTCGATCGAAGATAAAGAGGCCCTTTTGGCCGCGGCTTCCCGAAGGCAGGCCACTCGAAACCGGCGATACCGGCTTGGCCTTGGCGCCTCGAAGCGGCGCAGGGCCGGGAGTGCAGCCGGCACGAATGCCGTTGCCGAACGCGGTTGGACGAGGGAGGCTCTCTACGATCGTGGCCGCACTCGTTGATACGAACGTCCTCGTCTATCGCTTCGACCCGAGGTTTGGAGACAAACAGGAGAAGTCGCGGCTTCTCCTCGCGACCGCCTCGCGGCCAGGCGTCCTCGGCTTGCCGCACCAGGCCCTGGTGGAGTTCGTCGCCGCCACCACAAGACCCCTGCCCAGGATCGGTCCCCTGTTGTCGGTGGCCGAGGCTCGGGAAGAGGTGGAATCGATGCTCCTCACCTTCGATGTTCTCTACCCCGATGCGGCACTTCTGCGCACCGCGCTACGCGGCGTCGCCGCGTACGGTCTTTCCTGGTACGACGCTCATCTGTGGGCCTACGCCGAACACTATGGCTGTCCGATTCTCTATTCCGAGGATTTTCAGCACGGCCGAGTGTATGGATCGGTTCGCGTCGTGAATCCGTTCAGGACGTAGGAGTCGGCCGGTTCGCCCGGGCGTGGGCGCGAATCATCTCAGTGGCCCAGCCCCATCATAGAGCCCAGCGGAAAGGCGGCACCGTGGGCCTCAGTGGTAGGCGATGTCGTACTCGATGAACTGAGTCATGCTCGCGAAACGGAGGGGGCCTTTGGGTCCGCGCATGAACTCCTGGGTCGCATCATCGAGCACAGCCGCGGGACATCGTTCTTGAAGGAAAGCGGCGAGCCGCCGGGTGTTGTCGAGGCGCGACGCCGAAGCGCCGCCGGGAATGGAAGCGTAGTTCACGACCGTCGTCGCGAAGATGCGCACGGGTTCAGGGGAAACCTCGATGGATGGAACGACATCCAGGATCAGCGCGCCATCCCACGGCGGGTCGAGAGGGAGTTGTCGTGCGATCACCCCCACGATTCCGGCGAAGGGAATGGAGCGAGCCTCGCCGCTTGGAAGAGTGACACGCAGGCCCGCGTCCGCGATTTCGCAACGGTGCACGATGAACCGCAGCGATTTACGGACCGAATCGACGCCGAGCTTCTTCACCTCGAAGGACCGCCCGAGTGCGGTCGCCTGCGAGCCTGTGGGGTTTCGTCCAGTGAGCGTGAGCCTCAGTTTCTCTGCATCGCCCGAGAGCGTTTTCATGGGCGAGGCGGCGGCGGCGGTCTGGTTATCGGGGACCTTGGGCGTGAGGGGCATGGTGTTCCTTTCCCGGACGGTTGGAGTCTACCGATGCCAGGCGGCTTTCAAAGCCCGGCCGTGTCCGAGGACGTGTACGCTACCCACCATGCAGAAGCGCATCCCTTTTTTCGCGTCGGTGGTTCTCGCCCTCGTGGCCGTGAGGCCTGTCGCCGCGGACACTTATCCACGTCAAAAGGATGTCGACATCGTCAACTACGCATTTCATTTGACGCTTGGAGACGATACCGATGCCATTGTCGGAGAGGCGGCGGTGACGTTTCGCGTTTTGAGCGAGGGCGTCGCGAGCCTGACTCTCGATCTCGTCCAGCCAAAGGCGGTGACGACGGACCGGGGCATGGTCGTGAGCCGGGTGAGCGAGGCAGGGAAGCCTGTCGCGTTCGATCATCGGGACGACCGTCTCACGATCCGACTCGAGCCCGCGGGTCGGGCGAATGAGACCCGCACGTTCACGGTCGCCTATCGCGGTGTGCCCGCGACGGGCCTGCTGATCGCGCCCAACAAACACGGTGAACGCACGTTCTTCAGCGACAACTGGCCGATCAAGGCCCGGCACTGGCTGCCGGCCCTCGATCATCCGGGCGACAAAGCCACGAGCGAGATGATCGTGAACGCTCCAGCCCACTATCAGGTGGTTTCGAATGGCCGCCTCGTCGAGGAAACCGATCTCGGAGATGGCCGTCGCCTCACGCGCTGGCGTCAGGCAATCCCGATCGCGACGTGGCTGAACGTCCTGGGTGTCGCGCGCTTCGCGGTGGACCATCGTCCCTCGTGGCGAGGTCTGCCGATCGAGAGCTGGGTCTACCGCCAGGATCGCGACAGCGGTTTCGAGATCTTCTCCAATCCCACGGTTTCGGTTCTCGACTTCTTCGCCGACCGCGTGGGTCCTTATTCCTACGAGCGGCTCGGCAATGTCCAGGCGAACGGAGTGCGGGGCGGCATGGAGTCCGCCACGTCCATCTTCTATGGCGATGACGCGGTCAACGACCCGAAGAGCCAGAGATGGCGGAACGTGATCATTCACGAGATCGCGCATCAGTGGTTCGGCAATGCGGTCACCGAGAGCGATTGGGACGATGTCTGGCTTTCGGAGGGCTTCGCCACCTACTTCACCCACCTCTTCATCGAGCACACCTACGGGCGCGACGAATTCGTGGCCGGTCTTCGCGCCGACCGCGATGCGATTCGCGAATTCGATCTCAAGAATCCCAACTACCGGATCGTCCACGACAACATCGCGGATATGGGCCAGGTCCTTTCGAGCGCCGGCACCTACAAGAAAGGCGCTTGGACCCTGCACATGCTCCGCGGGGTGATCGGGGACGAGGCCTTCTGGACGGGGATCCGCGACTACTATCAGCGGTTTCGCGACCGCAATGCGACGACCGCCGATTTCCGCGTCGCCATGGAACGAGCCTCGGGCCGAGAACTCGGCTGGTTCTTCGATCAGTGGCTCACCCGAGGCGGGTTCTTGAAAGTTCGCGCGCGCTGGACATACGACGCCGCCTTGAAGACCCTTCGGCTCGATACCGAGCAACTCCAGCCCGGAGCGCCACTTCGCATGCCGATCGAAGTGGGCATCGTCGTCGATGGCGAACCGGCGCCGCGAAGTGTTGTGGTCGAGGTGAGGAACCAGCGCGACACGTTGACCATCCCCCTCGATCGCGCGCCGAAGTCGGTCTCCCTCGACCCGCGGACGTTCGCACTCATGGAAGCGGACATTTCGGAAGTGAACTCGAAGTGATGGCCGATCCGGCGTCGAAAGCGGAACCGTCTCTTGCCCGAACCCTGCTCAAGAGCGCGCTTCGCATAACCATCGGCGTCCTCATCGGTGCGACACTCTTCCTGATGATCTTCGAGAAGCGGCTCATCTACTACCCGGCAGCGGAGGTCGACGTCACGCCCGCCGCCCTGCAACTTCCATTCGAGGAAGTGGCGATCGATGTCGAACCGGGCATCAGGCTTCACGGCTGGTTCATCAAGTCGTCGAAAGAACCGGCCGCGGCGACGATCCTCTTCTCCCACGGCAACGCCGGAAACATCGCCGATCGGCTGGACCGGGTCAAAACCTGGCGTTCGCTCGGCGTTGATTTCCTGCTCTACGACTATCGCGGGTTTGGCCGGAGTACGGGCTCGCCCGATGAGGAAGGCACATATCGCGACGGACGCGCGGCTTATGACTATCTGGTGAAGAGCCGCGGCGTCGACCCCACTCGCCTCGTGCTGATGGGCGAGTCGCTCGGCTGCGCGATATCCCTTCAACTCGCCCTCGACCGCAAGGCCAAAGGGCTGGTCCTCGAAGCGCCCTTCGCCTCGATACCGCACATGGCCGCCGCGATCTATCCATTCCTGCCCGCGAAGCTCTTCGTGCGAACGAGGTACGACAATCTTCTCAAGATTCCTCTGCTCAAGATGCCGGTGCTGATCGTTCAAGGAACACAGGACGAAGTGATTCCGGTGGCCCAGGGGCGGATGGTGTTCGACGCGGCGCCTCAACCGAAGAAATACCTCGGTATCGAGGGCGCCCATCACAACGACGTCTATGTCATCGGCGGCGCTCGTTATCTCCGCGAACTGGCTTCCTTTCTCGAGAGTCCGAACCTATGAATCATTACCTCCTCATCTATGAACTCGCTGACGACTACCTCGCACGCCGCGCCGAGTTCCGCGGCGTTCACCTCAAGATGGCGTGGGAGGCCCACGCGCGTGACGAACTGATGCTCGGAGGAGCGCTCGGCGAGCCCGTCGATCGTGCGATTCTCATGTTCAAGGGAGAGACGCCCAAGGTGGCCGAAGACTTCGCGAACGGCGACCCCTACGTGGCGAACGGCCTGGTGCGGAGCTGGTCCGTCCGGCCATGGTTGACCGTCGTGGGCGACCTGGCCGCCAATCCCGTCAAGCCCTGAGCGGCCCCAAGGGCGACGGCCGTTTCCAGAAAATGGGGCGTCCGGTAACGGTTGGGCCTGTGACAGAACTCACTCGCTTTCCTCGATCCTTCGCCGACTGAGCCATTTGCCCGGTTGGGCATGGAAGCTGCACTACCCAGGGGTCGAGTGAGAAGAACCATGAAACTGCATGTTCGCCTTGGACCCTTGCCGATCGCTCCGCCTTACTTCGACTGGGACGAAGAGGAATTCGACCGCGTCGAAGACGACAATGAAGAGGAGATCGACCTGACCGATCTTTTCGAGAAGCCGCCGCCGAAGTTGCCCGAGACACTTCACTGAGCTTTGACTAATCGAGCCGCTTTCTGAACCTCGCCGAGGCGGCCGCGGCCACCCAGGCCACAGGCTCGCGCTTCCGCGGCTCTCACAGACTCCGTAGCGCTTGGCTTGGGTCCACCGCGGCAGCTCGGCTTGCCGGCAGGTAGCAGGCGCAGTACGCCGAGAGGATCAACGGGATGGGCACCACGAACAAGGTCCAGGGGTCAACAATACTGATGTCAATATCCGTGGAGGAGCGGATGATCGATCGCCCAACGAGGCCCATGAACATCCCGAGGACCAGGCCTTCGAAGACCGGGCGGGAACCGTCCTTAAGGACCATTCTCTTGATTTGCATCGCACTCGCTCCAAACGACATGCGAACGCCGATCTCACGGGTTCGGCGGGAGACGATGTGGGTCTCGATCCCGAACAGCCCGACCATGGCGAGCGCCAGGGTCACCACGCCAAGCCCGACTGCCCAGAGCCCAAGAGCCCTCAGAAACTCCCAGCGTCCGGCAAGGACTTCGCGGCCGGCGCCGATCAGGGCCACCGGCAGGTCCGGGTCCGCACGGTGGAGCGCCGCTCGAAGAGCCTGGACGGCTTCGTCCGCGCGCCCGCGCGAGCGAACGGCGATTGACAGGAACAAATCGTAGCGTTGGGTGAGGGGGAGATACACAAGGCCGCGCGGTGGCTCGAGAAGGCGTCCCACATCCGTGTCGGCGGCTACCCCGATCACGGTGGCGCGCGACGGTTCTCCGCGCAGGATCAGTTGCCGCCCGGCAACCTCGATGGTTCCGAACATCTTGCGCGCGGCGAACTCGCTCAGCAGAACCACCGGCGCGCCGTCCCTTCGATCCCGGTCGTCGAACCCACGCCCGCGAAGGATCCGAATGCCCAGCGTTTTGAAGATCGAAGGAGTGGCGGCAATCGCGGTGACGAGGTAAGCGTCGCGCGGGTCCTGTCCCTTCACATCGGGATTCGACAGGCCGACGCGAAGGCCGCTGCGTATCCCAAACGGCATGCCGGTGGATAAAGACACCTCCTCGATGGCCGAGTCCTTCTTCGCCTCCTCGAGCATGCGGTCGAGCGCTTGCCGAACCCGGCCCTCGCTCCAGCCCTGCGCCTCGAAGTTGAGCACCGCCACGCCAAGCCGGCTCATCTCGATGCCCGGGTCGTGTTGCGCCTCCTCCACGACGTACCGGACGAACATCGTCGCGATGATGAAGAAGGCGGCGGATACCGCCACCTGCCACCGCAACAACCGTCCCTGGCGGGCGGTTCGAGGGCTGCCCAGGCCGGAAGCGCCATCCGTGAGTTCGCCCCGGAGATTGCGCGTTTTCGTGAGCTGAAGCGCCGGCTCCAGCCCAAACACGGCGAGGGAGAACAGCAATGAGACCGCCGCGATTCCGAGCACGGTCGAGTTGAGAGTCGGTAGGATCGTGAGGGTAAGGCGCTCGACTCGCGAGAACTCGATGGCGAACTCGGTGTTCATCACCGCGCAAAGCCCTTGAAAAACGGCGCCGGATGCCAGGGCGCCGGCGGAAGCGAGGAGGAGGCTCTCCGCGCATTGTTCCCGGACCAGTTGCCACCTCGAGGCACCCAGGGCGCTCCGGACAGCAATCTCCTGCCGCCTCTTCGTTCCGCGGGCCAGGACCAGATTCGCCAGGTTGGTGCACGCGACGACCAGCACCAGTCCGATGAGCGCCATCAGGCTCAGCCCGAGTCGACGCAGGTGGGTGTCCTCTTTGTTAATCGCCGCGGCTGATTTCGCTCGCCATGGTCGTTCGGTGAGGCCGGGGCCACTCGGGCGGGTCCAGGCTGGGAAAGCGGCGTCCAGACGCGCGCCGATCACTCTCAGTTGAGCCTCCGCGGCGGCAACGTTCACCGAAGGAGCGAGGTGGCCAAAGACCACCAGCCGGCGTTGGTCGCGCGGCCGCACAGTTGGAGAGGGCGGAGTCGTATTCACTAGGCCCTCCACACGGTGGTGAATCCAGACCTCGGTGCTGCTGAATCCGCCGTTGATGCCATCAAACGTGGCCGCGGCGACGCCTATGATCTGAAAGGGATGACCGGAAAGGCGGACGGTCTGGCCCACGATTCGTGGGTTCCCACCGAACTGCTTCAACCAGAACGGGTGGCTCAAGATCGCGGCAGGCACTTCGCCCTGGTCATCGGTCCGGTCGAACACACGCCCGAGTGTGGCGCCCACGCCCAACGTGGAGAAATACGCCCCGTCCACGGCCTCCGCCGATACCAGCACGGGGTTTGAAGACGTTGTGATGGCGCTGCGGAAGAGTGCTGCGGCGGAGAGGCTGCTGAACGAAGTCTGCGCGGCACGCAGGTCCTCGAAGTCGGGCCGCGAGACCGTGCCCTTGAGAAACCGGCCATCGAAGGGGGTGACGACGAAGACGACTCGATCGGGGTCTTTGATGCCGAGGTCCCTCAGGAAGATCGAGTCCACGACCGAGTAGACGGCGGTGGTCACCCCGACTCCGGTCGCGAGCGAGAGAACCGCGAAGATGGTGAAGAGCGGAGTGGCGTAAAGGCGCCGCGACGCAAGTCTAAGATCGGCCAGGAGGCCGCGGGTCGGACGCCACAATGAGAAGCCTGTTTTCAACACCGCACCACTCCTCCACCGAAGAACATGGCTGACGACTGCTTGAGTGTAGTAATACAGTAATACGGTTGTGCCGTTCTCGTCAAGGCCATTCCCCAGTCAAGGGCCTTGTCTCGTAGCTAGCAGCACCGCGTACTCTGCCTTCGACGCGGCGAGTTTCGTTTCGAGTTCATCGAGCAAAGCGAGAGAAGTATCAGTCGGCCGGAAGTCCGCCCCGCTCGCGACATCGCCTACGCCCGGGCCCACTTCGCGGTTGAGCAGACCCAAGGACGCGGAGAGGATCCACTGAGAAACAAGGATTAGTCGAGTCGCTTTCTAAACCGCGCTGACGCGAAGGTGAGCCACGCGAGTCCCGTGACGGCCAGCGTCAGGGCCTCCGGCCACAACACGTCGAGGCCGGACCCCTTCAGGAACACTCCGCGCAGGATGATGCCGTAGTAGCGGACCGGAATGCCGTAACTCCCGATCTGGAAGAGCCTCGGCATGTTCTCGATCGGGAAGATGAGGCCGGAGAGATAGATCATCGGCACCATCAGTACGAACACCGCGAACATCATCGCCTGCTGCTGCGTCGCTACCATGGTCGACGCGAAGAGCCCGAGTCCGAGCGTGTTCAGCAGGAAAAGGAACGTCAGGAAGAGCAGGAGCAGGAACGATCCGCGCAGGGGAACGCCGAAGACGACCTGGGCCAGGATCACGATGACCGTGGTGTCGAGCATCCCGATGATCGCGAACGGAGTGAGCTTTCCCACGATGAGCTGCCACGGCCGGAGCGGGGTCACGCTGATCTGCTCCAGCGTGCCGATCTCTTTCTCGCGGACCACCGCCATCGAGGGCAGCATCATCGTCACGAGCATCAGCACCATCGCGAGGACCGCGGGCACATAGAACCAGCGTGTCTTCAGGTCAGGGTTGTAGAAGATGCGGGGCACCACTTCGATCTGGCCGATCGACGGGGGTCGCGGCGCCTCTACCCCAAGCCGACGAGCCGCCTCGGCACGCCGGCTTGTCTCGCTCGCTACGCGCGTTCGCTGCAGCGTGCCGCCCATCTCCGCGATGATGCGCGACGCGTAACCAAGGCCGACCACGGCGGAGTTCGCGTCGGTGCCGTCCGCGAGGACCTGAAGATTGGGTGAGCGAGCGGCGTTGAGGTCGGTTCCATAGCCTTCGGGAATGACGAGGACGACCTGGGCCAGGCCCTCGACAAGCCAAGGCTCCGCCTCTTGCGCGGTTGGGACCGAGCCCTTGATCTCGAAATAACCAGAAGCCTCGAAGCGCTCGACGAGTTCACGGCTCTTGACGCTGTGATCCCCATCGACGAG
>JAYUUU010000097.1:0-1882 GCA_043754395.1 Vicinamibacteria bacterium | reverse complement strand
GCCTGGGCCAGGGCCTTCGCGAAGACGAAACGGGTCAGCTTATGAATCAACCCCGAATCCTCGGCGACACTCACGAACTGCTGGGGCACGACCATCCCGTCCTTCGGGTGTTTCCACCTCACCAGAGCCTCGACGCCCACGAGTTCGCCGGTCTTGATCGAGACCTGCGGCTCATAGTGCACGGAAAGTTCGTTGCCCTCCACCGCCTGGCGCACCGCCTCGGCGGAATACACCCGTTTCCACGCGATCTCGAAGGTTCCAGACGCCGGCCGCCACCTTCGGAGCAGAGTCGCGAGCTTGTCTTCCTGGACCGGTTTACCGAGATGGCCCAGAACACGGATGTGATGCGCTTCGGCCAGTTTCTCTACGGTGCGCAGAACGCGTTCATCCTCGCCACTCACGAGAATGAGGCGACCCTCGAAACTGCGGTCGACGAGCCGGCGGATGAACTCGATGCCGTCCATCGCGGGCATGCCGAGATCGAGGAGCACGAGGTCGGGCGACTTCTTCTCGTCGTCCATACGGGCGAGCGCGTCGTGCCCGCTCTGCGCCGTGCTCACAGACGTGAAGCCCAGGTGCGCGAGCATCTGCGCATGCATCTTGAGCATGAGCAACTCGTCATCGAGCACGAGGATGCGAATCTCTGAGTTATCGGACATTGGATATTCGCGTCCCGCTGTTCCCACCGCGCCAAACCCGCGGAGGGGCCCCAAGTACGCACCTTGACTTTAAATCATTCCGGAGCGCGTACGCGTTTGTTTCGCTTCTGGAGACGGCCGCGCGGCTGAGCCCCTTGTCCTTCATCCCCGGTGGGCTTCCGAACTTAATGGGGGAGCGCTGGTTCAATCTGCCGAGGCGCTGGTGTACGATCCACCCCAACCCATGGAGCAGGCCGAACCCAACCTGAAGGTGACCGATAGACGCCAGTTCACGGCAGATGGCGAATTGAAGGCCGGGGCCGACGGGGATTTACAGGAGCCTGGAAGAGCCGAGCCGCGGCCGGCGGAGGGGGCGGACGCACCTCCCGTAAGCTTCGCGTCGTTCATCATTTCCCTCGCCACCCAGGCCGCTGATTACATCGGCGGCGAACACAGAGATTTAGGGGCGGCGCGGCAAATGATCAGCGCTCTTGAGATGCTGAAGGACAAGACGGAAGGCAGGCGCACCGACGACGAGTCGCGAATCCTGGATGCCATCCTCTTCGACCTTCGCCTTGCGTTCGTCGGTTCGGCTAAGGGGTCGAAGCCTTGATTTCTGCGATCCTTTCTTCCGCTCTCTCCTCTTTGTTGCTCGCCCAGGCTGGAAATCCCGCCCCGGCGCCGAGCCCAGCGGCGCCCGCACCTCAAGCCGCTCCCATTCTTTCGAGTCCCTCCGACGGATTCGGCCCGGAACTGAAGGCTTGGCTCGAGGCGAACAAGCTCCAAGACCAGCAATCCGCACAGAAGGCGATCATGAATCTTCAGCGCCTGCGCGCGGAGCGGAACCTCACTTCGGTGGAGGACGTCGCTTCCGTCATCTCGGGCCGCGCCGAGGTGCGAGGGGTCGAAGCCACAAAGGCCGAGGCCGCGGAGGGGCTCACCACCGCCGCGACTTTCGACCCCGATGCCGCCACCATCGCGGTCAGGAAAGCGGCGGCCGAAGGCAAGGCGGGGGGCGCCTGGCGCGCGCTCGACCTCGCCGCCGCGAATCCTTTCGAGGCCGGCCGAGTCACGTCCTTCAGGCTGCTGACCCTCCTTGTGATCGGCGGGCTCTTCGCCGTCGGTTTTTCCCTAGCACTCCTTCTTCGCTACGCCGCGGTGTTCGGTCACGATGTCGCCGAAGGGCTTCCAGCGCCGCTCAAGTCGCTGGCTCTCGCGATGGCCGTCCTTTTCCTCGCGCTGCC
>JAYUUU010000096.1:0-7453 GCA_043754395.1 Vicinamibacteria bacterium | reverse complement strand
AGGCGCCTTGCGAGCTTCTCGTGAAGGATGACGAGAGCCACGAAGGTGATCGCGGCGATGGCGAGGGCCACCACCGCAACCGGCCGGGAGCCTGTGATGACGAGGGCGACGAAGCCTATGGCGGCCACGATCCCACGGGCGAGCGACAGCCTGCGATCCCGCTCCTCGAGGACAGCAAGCTCCGCGCGTCGCGACGCGACTCGGGTCTCATATGCGGCCTGGGGATCGGGCGTCACCGCTCTCGATGCTACCGTGGCGCGATCAGCCACGCGGTTCTCAGGGCGCGAGGCAAAGGCCGACGCGGTGGCCGAAGCCCGTGCCTTCAGCGGCGAAGCCTGAGGTCGTTCGCGACACGCGCGACGCCGGCGCAGGCATCGCGTCCCAACCCAGCCGGGAGGCGAGGCGGCGATGAGCCTCATCGTAGGTCAAGGTCAGCGAGCTTGAACCGGCGGAGGCCCCGCGCGCGGCAAGACGAACTTTCAACATCCACTGGCCGCCGAGGATCACCACGTCGATCCCTTCGGCCTTCGTACCAAAGACCGCGGCGAGTTCGGCGGCAGACCATTCGCGACGCCAGAGCCGGCCCGACCCCTTCGGATGCCGCAGGCATTGGGTGATGCGCTTGTCTCCCCCGCCCCACATGAAGTGAGGCGAAACCGGATCGCCTCCGCAATCGGCTGTCCATAGATCGGTTCCGCGGGGCTCGACCCGCGCATCTCGGACCGCTTGCGTCCATTCGTCCTCGGAAAGATCGGCCGCCATGTCGCGCTCACTCCTGGCCGCATCGGGGCGCAACCATCGGGGTACGGGTCCTTCCCCTACGAACCAGGCGCAGTGAGTCGAATCGCAGACGTCGGCCGCGGACTCGGGATGGCGCGCTCCGCGTTGAAGGAAACGAAGGACGGTGGACGCAAGACGCGTTCGCAGCACACCGGTTGCCGTCCCGAGTTCGGCCTTCAAGATCCCATTCGCGTAGTCGCGGGCGCTCATCGTCGCCACGAGGCGGATCGGCCCTTCCTTCTCCTCGATCGCGATGGCGGCTTGAACCCGCCGCTCGAACTCGGGCTTCCGAGAGGTGATCCGCCACCGACCCGCCGAAAATCGGTCGCCGGGCGCCACGAGAACCTCGGCGCCGGGGCCGACAAAGCCCCGCGACGAATCGACCGGGCCAGCTCCGGTGTTACGGAGGTGGACCTCATCGAGGCGGAGTTCATCGAGCATTCGAACGCGAACCGGATCCTCGAGGCCGCGTTTCTTCCCCTTAGGCCTGACCTTTGATGTGAGTGGCGTCGCGGCGGATCGCCGGACAAGGCCGGTTCGGATCTGCGCGATGGCGTCGCCCGCGCGGATCGCTGCTTCTCGACCGGTGCCGCGTCGAAGCAGCCCCAGAAACGCGAAACCGCCATCATCTGTGGCCATCACGAAACCCGAGGTTCGAAGAGGCGCGCCATCGAGAGCCGGCACCGTGCCGGTCTTCGCCATGAAGTTAAAAAGCCGGAGGCCGGACGCGGTTCCGATCAGGGCCGACTCCTTCATCCCTTCGAGCAATTCCTGACGGACGTCTTCGCGATCTATCCACGGCGAGCGAACCAAAGCTGCGTAGCTCCTGAGGAGTTGCTCCGGGGCGATGGTCACCACCGCGGGCCCGGGTAAGCCAATCGCCTCGGTGTCGCTCATCTCCCCCGCCCAGGAAAACCCCGCGTCCATGAACGTCGCGCGGATCGCCTCGGCGGGCGTGTCGCGCGCGAGCTGCCTGAAGTAGGTGTTGCACGACTCTCGGATCGCGGCCCGCAGGTCCATGGCGCCGTGGCCGCCGGGTCGCCAGCAGCCGGAGGTCTTCGTGCAGGTGACGCGAGGCGTTGGGTCGCGCGCGTGGACCGAGGCCCAGGCTCGGAGAAGGAATGGCTTCTGGAGCGAACCCACGGAGAGTCGCTTCTCGATGGGCGAACCCATCGTCTGCACCTGTTCGCGATTCAGCATCCACGCGTCGAAGTCGTCAGCCGCCAGTGGGCCCGTCACAATCGCGCTCAAAGAGAACGCAAGGGCGAATCGGCTCCGCATCGGAGGCCGTCTACTTCGCCGCGGGGGTGGCGGCAGGGGCGGCTTTGGGTGGTGTCGGAGCCACGCCGAACACGATGCGCTCGCTGAAGGACGAGCCGGTCACGCGGCGTTCGACTTCGAGAGTGCGAACCGCGGGCATCCATCCGAGAAGCCCGAGCACACGATCGGACAGAGGGCGAACGCTGTCCGTGGAACGCGGCCCCTCGATGCGCGCCCAGCGCTTCCCTTCCTCCCGCGCGGCCGCGAGGTTGAGCTTCGCGAAGCGAACCACCTCGGGACTCCAGGAGATCGCGGGGGCAAGACGAAGGTCAGCTGCCGCGGGCGCGAGCCAGACGAAATCACCGAGGCGTCGCACTGCGAGAACCGGCAGGCCCGGTCCCGTGACGTATTGCCGGGTGTCTGCGGCAGACGTTGCGGGCAAGAGCCGAGCGCCCCGACGAGTGAGTGTGGCTTCGAGCAAAGCGCTCAGTTCCGCATCCTTCTCTTTGGGCCACGGAAGGGCGAGAAGGCGGGCTTTCGAACGGGTCACGAGATATCCGAAGCCCTCGAGGGGTTGCGAGGACAGCAATGCGGTCCACGCATCGAGTTCCGCGGCTTCGCTGAGGGCACCGCCTGCCGTAATCGCGGGGACTTCGATGTTCGTGGCGTATCGGTCTTCTGCCGCCGCGGCCTTCGAAGCAGGCAGCGGTGCTACGGCGAGCCGCGGGCGATCGCTTGGGACCGGCACAGGTTCGCTGACCCCGCGACGCAGTTCGAGGAGGAGCGCCGGAGCGTCGCCAATCCAGCCGCTCGCCACCGCATCCTTCGCGTCGAAGATCGCGCCCCGGCGGGAAGTGGCCGCGACGTCGCCCTCGCGAACTTCGATGAGACGGCCGGCATCGAGACGCAGCGCGGCGCTCACCTTCCCTTTCGACTCCGAAGCCTCGGCGAGCGACCCAAAGAGGAAGTCACGCTTGAAGTAGAGATCATTCCGAAGCGCGTCGGTGTCGACCTCGAGACTCGCGAGCCCCGCGAGCTTCGGCGTGAAACGCTCTTTCCCGGCGGCTGCCGCGAGCGCCAGCTTCATCGCGCGTTCAGACGTGGTCACGATGAGAAGGCCGGAATCGCGAGCCCACGCAAGGCCCATGCGCGTTTCACCATCCGCCCCTTCGTCGGCGGCCCCGGTGCGGACAAGGTGATAAGTCTTGCCGTGGTCTAGCCGCGCCGTGCCCGCTTCAAACATATCGGGAAGGGCGGCGAGCGGCGTCTCGATCACGAGAACCATCTCCATGTGTCCGATGTTGAGCACTGCAAGGGCCGCGGACGACGCCTGGAGTTCGAGGATCGTCTGGAACGAGAGAGCGGTTTCCCCACGAAACCGGGTCCACTGATCCTGAAGCTTGGCGCCTACTTGGCTCTGATTGAACCCACGCGCCACGCCGTCGTCTTCGGGGAGCGTTCCGTAGAGCGCCTTCTTGAATCCGCCGCCCAACGCCGCGTCGAACGCGGGCACATCGGGAATCGAGAGCCGGATCATGGCCGCGGGTAAGGGCAGGCCGGACGCAACCGAGGGCTGAGCGGTCGTGGTGTCGGCGGCCAGTGCGAAGACGGATGCCACGACCAGGATGGAGCGAAGAACGCGAGCCGGAATCATCATCGGGCCACCCGGGAAAGATCCGCCTGAACAATCTGCGAGATGAGGCCGAAGGTCAGGTCACGCGGCCGATAGAGTTGGGCGCGGCCCGCCACCACGCGGTGAGAGACGTCGGGCGGCTCGATGATCGCCGAAGCGAGTTCCAGGCGAAGCGCGCGGGCGCCCGACCACTTGCGATCGGCGAGCAGGTCTAGAGCGCGGCCGAGGTCGGCGCGTTCTCCGTTCGCCGCGGCGATCCTCGCGACATCCGCGATCGCGGCATCGATGTCCGCCGGTTTGAAGCGCCGGCGCTCGAGGTCGGTCGCGACCGCATCCGCGGACAGGAAGCGAGCCATGGTCCGAGCCGCCACAGGCGAGGCGACGAGTGAACGCGCCGCCCGCAGGCGCAGGAATGTTTCGTCATTCCCGACATCGATGAAGCCGAGACCTTCGACATCGTGAAGCGCGCGCGCGGCGAGGAAGGCGAGTTGAGGCGGCATCGCGGTGGGCCGTCTCAGTGCCGCCCGCGCAGAGAGGATGTCGAAGGAGTGATCCTTGAGACGGGCCTGCAAGGGCCCTGCGAGTGTCTCAGGATTGTCACGCCAGAACCGTAGCGCCTGTTTCCAGACATCGGGACCCGCGCCACCCACATCGATCCACCGACGCCACAGATCAAACGCGCGGATCTCTTCGGCCCGCGTGAAGAGCAGTTTCCCTCGCGCCTCGGACATGTAGAGCGCGGCCTCGCGCTTCTGGCCGACTCGGTTCAACCAGCCGGCGTGCCTCTCAATCGCGAAGAATGACGCCCACAATGATTGCGCGCGCGCGATCCAGGGCCCCGCCAGTTCCTTCGCATCGCGAACGATCAGGGCCACGAGTTCGCCGTGTCGATACGTTGCAATGTCCCCGCGGCGGTACGCGAGAGAGATCCGGTCCACAATTGCGGCCCGCTCCGCTGAAGGAGCGATCGTGAGGCGAGCACTCCAGTGATCGAGAGAGTCCGGCGTGTTCTCGATTTGCTGCTCCAGCCACGCCACCGACTCGGCCTGAACGAGCGCGCCTTTGCCCGCGGCCAGGAAAGGAGCGCGCAGCGCGTTCAGGCGCAGGACACCGGGCGTCGGCTCGACCGGCGTTTCTTCACCCTCTCCCCAGCCAGTCCGAACGCTCTCAACGTCGCCCTCGTCCTCCCCCGCCTCCCCCTGAATCGCGATGGGCCGGAAAGCGAGTGTCTGCGTTCCCTCGTCCTGCGTCAGCGCCTCTTTGAAGAGAGACAAAGCGAGGGCGTCTTCGCCTCGGGCCAGGTGAGCGCGGATCATCAGCACGCGGCGCGCGCCGGGGTCGCCGACCGTCGCCTGAAGGGCATTGAGTGCGGTGACGTCAGGAAGTGCCGCGATCGCCTCGATGGCGCGGTTGCGATCATTGGGCGGCACCGTCTCCGCCCATGCGGCCGCTGCGCGCCAGAAATCGCCAAGACGGACGAGACCGGCATGAGGCAGCGAGGCTGACTCCGTGGCCCACAGCTCGTTCAACCAGAATCGAAGCTCGGGAGCCTTGAGCGTTTCCGCTTTCTGGCTCCACCTCGCCGCGAGTGCGGCGCGGAAGCCCACGTCGTCCTCGGTGTTGAACCGACCACCGACTTCGGCTCCTTCGGTGTCATAGACAGATGCGAGGAGGGCGGGAAGAACGGGAACCGCAGGATCGAGAAGCGAGAGCGGTGCTTCAAGACCGAGATCCTCCGCCATCGAGACGTAGACGCGCAGGGTGTCCTCGCTCAGGCGTTTCTGATCGGCGATCAGACGCGCCTTGAGCGCGTCCGTGGCCTCGGGCTTGCGACCGGCATCGACGAGCAGACGCAAGCGGAAGCGCAGCAACTCCGGGTCGGCGGTGCCGAGGCCAAAGCGCTCGATCTGAGCAAGCGCCTCGGCTGTACCCTTGAGGGCCAGCGCGAGACGCGCGGTGAGAAGGGCTCGCTCGGTTTCACCACCCGACTCGGGCCATTCCGCCGCCACATCGATAGCGGAGGCGTCGTTCGCGCGATAGCGCGCGTACGCCTGAAGGGCGAACCAAGCGACGCCCGGGCGTTCGCCCCACAAGGCCCCCGGGAAACGGAGCGTGTCGATGCCGCGGCCGGCGACACGATCGTCACCCGTCTCGATGATGTCCCCGAAGACGTTCGTCCGCGGTTTGAACATCGCCCAGGTGAACTTCGGATCGGAACCGAGAATGTCCTTCAGCACGCTCGGGCCGAGCAGCCTCTCCGTGAACGAATTCGGACCCGCGGTTTGCGTTGTCCCCTTCTCGCTCAGAAATGCGCCCAGCGAAAGCGATGTCTCGGTGACAGTGTTACGCCGGCCCACGAGAACGGGGTCCTCGAGGTTCGCGGCGTTCACCACCGGACGCTCCCAGAACGAAAGCCAGGTCACGCGCGACTCAGGTTTCAGTTCGCCAAGCAGGGCCGACACTTCCCAACCGCGCGCGCCGATCATCCGGAACCGATCCCACGTCCGCCGATCTTCGAAAACCGAGGACAGGCCCGCCACAAGCTCAGGTTGAGATCGAAGCCCGCGGGCGAATGTTTCGATAGCCGGCTTGGAGTCGAGCCACGTGGTCCAGGCCTCACGCGGACTCTCGCCGGTGATCACAGACGCGCCGCGCGCGGTAGCGATGAGAGCGGAGAGCCTCGGTGCGAGGAACTTCGCGAGTTCGTCAGCGAGATCGAATCGAACGAGGTGGGCCGCCCAGAGCGCATCGAAATCCGGACCGCGAACCTTGTAATCGCTCCCGCTGCCATCGACTCGCGACACGCTGACGATGACCTGTTCCGCGGCATCGTCAAGCAGATCCGCCGGCGTGTCCGGGCTCCAGGGTCCGCTCACCTGGCGCGCGAAACGCTGCGCGATCCGATATCGAACCGGGGCCTCGAGATGCGACCTGAAGGTGAAGTTCCACCACTTGTTCAAGAATGCCTCGTCGGGGCGAGCCGAGGGGAAGATCCTCTCAACCAGCCAGGCCAGGACCTGTTCGCGGCTCTCGATCCGGCCATATTGGCCCAGGACGTCGGCCGCTGATCCGAGGCGGTCGGCATCCTCGAGGTCGACATTCAGCAGAGGCATGTAGGCGTTGTTGAGCAGAGCGAGTTGGAACGCCTCCTCGATCGAGAGACTCGTCGCCTCGATCTCCTCAGGTGTCCCCTGAGGTGCGAGAAAGCGCCACGCGAGCTGAGGCTGACCCTGCCGCCAGAGCCGGCGCGCGGCATCCGCGGTTCGGCTCGCAAGGTCTTCATCGGTGTGCTCGGTCTTTTCGAAAGCGTCGATCGCCGCTCGTTCTACCGCGACTGCCTTCTTGAGATCGCCACCTCGGAGATAGAGCTCGCTTCGACGGCCGGCGACATAGGGGTCGGCGGGACGTTGAACGTTCCAGCCTTCGAGGAAATCCGCGGCTTCGAGGAAACGGCCGTCGCGTTCCATGAGTTCGACGGCCTCGTCCCATAGCTGCTGGCGCTCAGGCCGGATGAGGGCAGCAGTACGGGCCATCTCGATTCCGCCGGGCAGATTGTCGGTGGCGACGCGCAGTTCGCGGGCCGCGACCGCCCAGCGCACATCGCGGGGCGAGCGTTGCTGCTGTTTCTCGAAGAATGTGACGAGATCTTCGGGCTGCCCTGTCTTGCGAGCGGCGCGCGCCGCCTCTTTCAGCCAGTCGCGTTGAGTGCTGCGATTGAGCGCCTCGATCCAGGCCGAAACTGAGGTGGCGTACAACCGCTCGAGGGCCGCGGCGCGGGCC
>JAYUUU010000095.1:0-2176 GCA_043754395.1 Vicinamibacteria bacterium | reverse complement strand
ACGCCGTAGACGATGAAGAAGAGCGCGCACAGCGCCGCGAAATGAAGCCGCAGGGGCTCGCCGGGCCGCCTCATCGCCACGAGCGTTCCGAGGCCCAGGCAGAAGAAGCCCATCAAGGAGAGGTACGTGAAGAGCCGTCGGTCCCCGGAGGGCAATGTGATCGGCTGCAGGTGGTGGCTCGAGAGGACTCCGTCGCGATCGATGCGGTACTCGACCTCGGGACCGAAGCTCACCGACCGAGCGAGTTCGAGAGCCACATCCTCAACCGAGGAAACCCGGTGGTCGGCGACCGCTACGAGTTTGTCGCCTTTTTGAATGCCCGCAAGTGCCGCCGGTGAATCCGCCACTACGACATCGGCTATGACTTCGGCTCCGACGGATCGCCACGACACGCCATCCTCGCGCCACTTCGGACCGAGGCGTTCGACGAGGCTCAGGATTCCGAGCGAAGCCAGAAGTGCCGCGACCAGAAGAATGCGGTTTCGCCTCGAAATCCGGCGAGACAATCGCCTCCGCAGCGATGTGAGTGTGTCGGGGGGCAGGGTGAACACGGGTGAGCTCTTGTTGGGGCCGGTTGCCTTAGAACTTCACCCGGATGCCGCCGGTGATGCGCCTTGGGGGAGCCTTCACCGCGAACTCGTCGATGTTCCGCCGCTCGACATCGTCGTAATAGACGTTGCGCAGGCTCACGAGAAGGGCCATGTCGGCCCCGATCATCTCGGGGACCCAGGGCACATCCTGCCGGAGTTCGACCAGATACCGCTGGGCTCGCTCGCGCGGCCGATTCGGGCCGTCGTATTCCGCAACCGCGGCGCCTTCATGGAAGCGATGGAAAATCGCGATGCCGGTGCCGGAAGTGCGGAGGTAAGCGTCGAAACGAGTCGTGAACTGGTGGAAGTCGCGCACCCGGCCCGCGTGCGAACGATCGGAGCCGAAACGCCCGTAACCGTACTCGAAACGTGTTTGGGCTTGGCCGCGGGCGAATGTCTTTTCCGCCATGATCGAGCCCACCTGAACGCGGTTGCGCATCGCGTTCTCGACGTAGGGAGCGCCGATGGCGCGTGACGGCAAGAGCACCAGGGCGTGGGTGACGGTTTGATCCAGAACCCGGGCCTCGAGACGCAGGCTGGAGTCGCGATAGCCAACCGCGACACCGCGGTTCCAGGTGCGCTGAGGTTCGAAGCTCGCGGCGAAGCGGGGCAGCCCTTCCGAGAGGGCGATGAGGTCGCTTTCGCCCGTGACCACTTCGAGGCCGGGGAAGAGTGTCTCACCGGCGAGATCAAAGCGCAGGTACGAGGCCGCGTCGCCCGCATCACCGTACGGCTCCTCGATCAGGAATGAAGCCTCAGGGTCGATAGAGCGCGACGAGGCGAGGAAGGGCGCATCGACCAGCCGGCCGCCGGCCCGCGTGGTGACGTTGTCGAAGAGCTTGAGCGCGTGAACAAGCCGGAAGGCGCCGACCGAACGCCGATCGACCTCTCCACCGAGCAGCGCCGTGCTGGCGTTGAAGCGAGTTCCGTAAACCGCGCCGACTTCGATGGTGTTCCGATCGCCCGCGGTCAGTTCGAACTCGGCCCCTGCGCGCCACGTGGTCGCGGCACTTTCAGCGGCGAGGCCGGTGAGAGCGAACGCCAGGTCGTCGGTGAGGTATCCCGACACGCGAACGAGTCCGGCGCCGTGGGGGACAGAGCCATCCGATTCCTGGCCGGCCGGCTGGCCCGAGGGCAGTGTGAGCAGTTCCACCCGGCCCGAAAGCCCGGAGAGTTCAAGGTCGTTCTCGATCGAACTCGAAACGCTCGCCCGCCGGGTCGAGGCATCGCGCTCGTTCAGCACCGACTTCCGCCGCTGGCGCAGAATCACCTCCCGACGTCGCGCGGCCGCGGTCGCATCGCCGCTCGTCTCGGCGTCTTCACTTGCGGTTTCGCTCGCGACATCCTGCGCGGCGCCAAGTGCGGTCAGGGTCTGAAGGGCGAGATCCTGAGTCGCCACACGCCACGCGGCGCGAAGCGGGGAGAGGGGAGAGAGGAAGAGGAGTCTCGAAGTGCCGTTCGCGTTTCCGAAGAAGGACGTGGGAAGCGTGGGGGTGAAACCGGCGAGGAGAGGTACCGCTTTAGTGGGAACGGCAGAGGCGCTGGCGATGAGCGCAGGGCGCGACCAGGCAGAGGCCGGAGGGGTT
>JAYUUU010000094.1:0-12053 GCA_043754395.1 Vicinamibacteria bacterium | reverse complement strand
TCGGCCCTGGGCGCGCAAGAGGTGGAAGAACGATGCCGGTGTCGACGGATATGCGACACGCATGTTGTTCTCGGCGCACAAGGTGAGGAAACGTTCGATGCGCCCCGAACTGTGCTCCGGCCCCTGGCCCTCGTGGCCGTGCGGCAGCAGCAGGGTAAGGCCCACCGGCTGATTCCACTTCTGTTCGGTGGCGGCGAGGAACTGGTCGACGATCACCTGCGCGCCATTCACGAAATCGCCGAACTGCGCTTCCCACAGCACGAGAGATCGAGCGTGAACCGCCGAGTAGCCAAACTCGAAGCCCATCACCGCGCACTCGGAAAGCAGCGAGTCGTAGACGTCGAAGCGCGAACCGCCGACTGCGAGTTGTTGAAGCGGCACGAACTCCTTAGCGTCGCGGTGGTCGTAGAGGATCGCGTGACGCTGCGAGAACGTACCGCGGCCCACGTCCTGGCCAGAGAGACGAACCGAGATTCCTTCGAGGAGGAGCGTGCCGAAAGCGAGTGCTTCGGCGGTGGCCCAATCAACCTCTCCCTTGCCCCGGCCCTCGAGCAAGTCGGCGCGCTTTTTGAGGAAAGGCAGGAGTTTGGGATGCGGCTCGAAACCCGTGGGGATCTGGGTCAGACCTTGAAGGGTTGCGCGGAGGCGACCCGACATCGCGGCGGCATCGACTTCGGGAGGTTCAACAACCGCCGCGTTTCCTTCGGGCGCCGCTCCACCCTCGGTCTGCTGCATCAGGGCGCGCTTCGTGGCCCAGATGGTCTCGAGATCCTCGCGGGACATGGTGCCCGCCTTTACCAGCTTGTCGCCATAGATCGTGGCCACCGAAGGGTGATTCTTGATCCGCGCATACATCGTAGGCTGCGTGTAGGCGGGCTCGTCACCTTCGTTATGCCCCCAGCGCCTGTAACCCACCAGGTCGATCACAACGTCGTGCTTGAAAGTGCGTTGGAACTCGAAGGCCATCCGCGCCACGTGGATGACGCCATCCGGATCGTCGGCGTTCACGTGGAAGACCGGTGCGGCGACCATCTTCGCCACGTCCGTGCAGTACGTGGACGAGCGCGCGTCTTCGGGCAGCGTGGTGAAACCAATCTGATTGTTCGTGACGATGTGGATCGTCCCGCCCGTCCGATATCCCGAAAGGCCCGCGAGGTTCAAGGTCTCCGCGACCACACCCTGGCCCGCGAACGCGGCATCGCCATGAAGAAGGATGGGGAGAGCCGTGACGTGCGCGCGATCGCCCCGCTGATCCTGCTTCGCGCGGATCATCCCCTCGACGACGGGGTTCACGAACTCGAGATGCGAGGGATTTGGAGCCAGCTCGAGCGTGAGGGACGAACCGTCAGGCGCCTTGTGCGTTCCATGCGCGCCGAGATGGTATTTGACGTCGCCTGAGCCCTGAGTTTCATCGGGGTCCGTCGAGCCTTCGAACTCCGCAAAAATCTGTGGAAGCGGTTTCTGGAGGACGTTCGCCAGGATGTTCAGGCGCCCGCGATGCGCCATGCCGAGGACCGCGTCCGCCACACCTGACCTGACGGCGAGCGACAGCAACTCGTCGAGGAGGGGGACGGTCGATTCGAGACCCTCGAGCGAGAAGCGCTTATGGCCGACGTATTTGGTGTGGAGATGCCGTTCGAAGGCTTCGGCCTCGGCGAGCTTCTCCATGATCCGCTTCTTCTCCACCGCGGAAAGCTCGGTCTTGTTGCGCGAGGTCTCCTGGCGGTTCTGCAACCATTCCTTCTGGCCGGGTGCCGCGATGAACATGTACTCGGAGGTGACGGTATTGCAATACGTCTCCCGCATCACGTCGATGATTTCGCGCAGCGTCGCCTTTTCCTTGCCGAGGGCGCCGTTCGTGAAGAACTCGCGGTCAAGGTCCCAAAGGGTCAGGCCGTAACCGCCGGGATCGAGATCCTTGACTCCGGGCCGCTTCGCGCCGAGCGGGTCGAACTGGGCAAGCAGATGGCCGCGAACGCGGAACGCGTGGATCAGTTGAAGAACCCGCGCCTGCTTTTCGACTTCCTCCCGGTTTGAGGCGCCCCCTCCGCCCATGAACGCGGGGGCGAGAGCGTCCACCTCGGTCCGAACCGGCGGATAAGGAACCGAAAGATCCTCGAACAGGCGCTCGTAGAAACGATCGTCACCCCGAAGAAGATTCTCGATGCGAGCGAGGAAGAGGCCCGACTCGGCACCCTGAATGACGCGATGATCGTAGGTCGACGTCACGGTCATGACCTTGCTGATGCCCAGCATCGACAGGGTCTTGGGCGACATCGACCGGAACTCGGGCGAATAGTCGAGGCTGCCGGTGGCGAGAATCAAGCCCTGGCCGGGCATCAGACGCGGTGTCGAGGCGGTGGTGCCGACGGTGCCGGGGTTCGTGAGCGAGACCGTGGTGCCCATGAAGTCGTCGGGCATCAGGGTGCTCTTGCGGGAGCGCGCCACCAGATCGTCGAACTTCTCGATGAACTGCGGGAAGGAGAGTTGATTGGCCCCGCGGATGTTCGGAACGAGCAGCGTGCGCGTGCCGTCTTTCTTCTGCACGTCGACCGCGATGCCGAGACGCACGTCGCCGCGATGGATGCGATGCGGTTTGCCGTCGAGTTCCGCGTAGGCATCGTTGAGGCGCGGGAAAGTGTCGAGTGCTTTCACCAGGGCCCACGCGATGATGTGGGTGAAGCTGATTTTGGGAGTGCTGGTGGCCGCGCGATGGCGGTTCACCAGCGCCCGGTTCTCCTCGAGCGCCCGCACGGGAATCTCGCGCATCGAGGTGGCGGTGGGAACCGAGAGCGACGCCTCCATGTTCTCGATGATCCGCGCCATGCCACCTCGCACCGGCTCGACGACATCGCCCGGAAGAATGACCGGCGCCAGCGCACGGGATCTCGGAGCGAGCGCTGAGGCGGCGGGGGTGGCGGTCGCTATGGGTGCTGGCTGCTGCGCGCGAGGTGGAGCATCGATTTCACCCGTGAACGCGTGGCGGGCGACGATTTTCGTTTCGCTCGTCGTGAGGCTAATGGGCTCGACGATGGTGGGCTCAACGACTGCCGTCGCCGCTGACACAGTCTCGACGACAGGCTCCTGCGCAACCGGCGCCAGTGCCGCATCCGTGACCGTCACGGTTTGCCGCAGGAAGACCGCGGTCTCCGTACCTCCCTCGGGCTCCGACAGGGTCAGCACATAGGCGAAGTAGTCCTGCCATTCCTGCCCGACACTCGTGGTGTCCACCCGATACCTGGAAAGCTCCTGGAGCGCGAACTCGGTGTTGGCACCGAAATCGGCCACGATCCGCTCGGCAATGTGACGGGGAAGGGTCTCGGTTGTCATGGGGGGAGCGGGAAGGATACTTGTTCCTTAGTGGGGGGGCCGCATTCGTGAACCGCCAAACCGGGCTCTCTGCCCCCCCCGATTTTTCCTCAGACCCGGTGCTCGGGCGGAGTAGAGTTCCGATGCCATGATGATTGAGTGCGTTCCTAATTTCTCCGAGGGCGCTCGCCCGGAGGTCGTCGAAGCGATTGTCGCGAAAGTCCGGGCCGAAGGCGGCGTGCGCGTTCTGGACCTGCAGTCGGATGCTTCGCACAACCGCTCGGTCCTGACTCTTGCAGGCGACGCCGAGCCGCTCCTCCGCGGAGTTCTCGCTCTGGTGGCCGCGTGCGTCACCACCATCGACCTCCGCACCCACCGCGGCGAACATCCCCGCATGGGTGCCGTCGACGTGGTTCCTTTCATCCCACTGGAAGGCGCCACCCTCGCCGACTGCGTGTCGCTCGCCCGACGCACAGGCGAGGCGATCGCGAAGGCCCACAACATTCCCGTCTTCCTTTATGAGGACGCAGCCTCAGCTCCCCATCGCAAGGGCCTCGAAGACATCCGCCGGGGCCAGTTCGAAGGTCTCGCTGCGAAATTCAAAGATCCTCTCTGGCAGCCGGACTTCGGCCCGAGCAACCCCCACCCCTCGTTCGGGGCGGTAGTCGTGGGCGCGCGCATGCCCCTCATCGCCTTCAACGTCAATCTCGCGACCGATGACGTCGAGGTCGCGAAGAAGATCGCGAAGGGCATCCGCCACAGCACCGGCGGCTACCGGTTCGTGAAAGCGATGGGCCTGATCGTCGACATCAACGGCAAGAAGGTCGCCCAAGTGTCGATGAACATGACCGACTTCACGAAGACCCCGCTCTTCCGCGTGGTCGAGACCATTCGAAACGAAGCGGCGCGGTACGGTGTCGCGATAGCGGGCTCGGAGATCGTGGGCCTCGTACCCTCACAGGCCCTCGTCGACGCCGCGGAGCATTACCTTCAGCTCACGGGTTTCTCGTCGAGCCAGGTGCTCGAAACGAGGCTGCGGACAGAGTAGCCGTCTCTAGTGTCCTGCCTCGTCGGGGTCGGAGTCGCTGGTCTTCTTTGGAGCGATGAGGCCTAGCGCCTTCATCTTCTTGTAGAGGTACGAACGCTCAACCCCGAGAGCATCCGCGGTTCGGCTCATGTTGCCCTTGCAGCCTTCATGTTTCTTCGCGATGTAGCGACGTTCAAAGTCCTCTCGCGCGAGGGCGAGGGACTCGAAGTCGCACAACGTGGGCGCAGCGGCCGGAGCCTCGGGCGCCTGCGAAACGACGGGGGCTGACGCCGAGCCGAAAGACGCCTCGGCGATAAGCGGCGATCGCAGGACGCCAAGATCGCTCACTTCCACCATGTCGTTCTTCGCCATGATGACGAGGCGCTCGACCATGTTGCGGAGCTCGCGCACATTCCCGGGCCAGTCGTGTCCGGCCAGCATCTCCATGGCCGATGGCGCATAGTCCTTGATGTGGCGACCGTATTCGGCGGCGTATTCCCGGCTGAAATGACGCACCAGCATCGGGATATCGGAGCGCCGCTCGCGCAGCGGAATCACGTGGATGGGAATGACATTGAGGCGGAAGTACAAGTCCTCGCGGAAAGCGCCCCTGCGAATCTCTTCCTCGAGGTTCTTGTTGGTCGCCGCGATCACGCGGACGTCCACGGTGACGTTCGCGGACCCTCCGACCGGCTCGATCTTCTGCTCCTGAAGCGCGCGCAGGACCTTTGCCTGGGTCTTGAGGGTCATGTCGCCGATTTCATCGAGGAACAGAGTCCCGCCGTCGGCGATCTCGAACTTGCCCTTGCGTGATGCGGTGGCGCCGGTGAACGAGCCCTTGGTGTGGCCGAAGAGTTCGCTCTCGATCAGCTCTTCGGGGATCGCGGCGCAGTTCACTTCGACGAATGGACCGGCGCTCCGCAGGCTCTGACGATGAATCCCGCGAGCCACGAGCTCCTTGCCCGTTCCGTTCTCCCCCGTGATGAGAACGCGCCCGTTGCTGGGCGCGGCCTGGGCGATAACCCGGAGAAGTTCCCTGATTGCCTCGCTCTCGCCCACGATCTGGTGGCGGTGCTCGACTTCCGCCTTGAGAGCGCGGACCTCCTGCTCGAGTTTGCGGCGCCGGAGCGAGTTCGAAACCGCCAGCAGAATCCGTTCGAGCGAGAGCGGCTTCTCGATGAAGTCCGCGGCGCCAAGGCGCACCGCCTTGACCGCGGTCTCGACGGTTCCGTGGCCGGAGATCACGACCACCGGAAGATCGGGGTCGATCGTCTGGATCCGGCTCAGGGTCTCGATGCCGTCGATTCCGGGAAGCCAGACATCGAGAAGCGCCAGTTCATAGCGGTTCGACTCGACGGCTTTGACGCCTGCCTCTCCAGTTTCAACCGCGTCAACGCGATACCCTTCGTCGGAGAGAATCCCCGACAACGAGGCGCGGACGCCCGCCTCGTCGTCGACTATAAGGATGCGTTCACGCATGAAGTTCGCGATCCTATCAGTCTCTTGTGTCTGAAGGGACACACGCGAGATGCGCGGCAGCCGTGCGAAACTCATTCTCCGACTCGCTCGTCAAAAATGGGCAAGGGGAACTTCATGCAACCACACTCGATTCAATTGTTTGTAGCCGTCGGACTGTCGGCAATGCTCACCGCACCCGCGGTCGCCCAGAACTGGCCGTCCTTTCGCGGGCCGTTCGCTCGAGGCGTGGCCGATCAGCAGGACCTGCCCGCCGACTGGGATGTGAAGACGGGTCGAAACATCCGCTGGAAGGCCGAGATCCCCGGGGTGGGACACTCGAGCCCCGTGGTTTGGGGCGACAGACTGTTCGTGACTTCGGTGGCGCGCGAGAACCCGCCCGCGCTGAAGCTCGGTGACAGTGGCATCGGAATGGCGGACGACAAAGTCCCGCACACGTGGCGGGTTTCATGTCTCGACACGAAAGACGGGACGTTGATCTGGTCGAAGGAAGTGGTCTCCGGGGTGCCCCGGGCCACGCGCCACGTGAAATCGAGCCAGGCGAACTCGACCCCGGTCACCGATGGACGGGTCGTGGTGACCATTCTGGGCTCGGAGGGCGTCGCGGCGTTCGACATGCAGGGCACGCTCAAGTGGCGCGCCGACCTCGGCGTCCTCAATCCGGGTCTTTATGGCGACCCCACTTCCGAGTGGGGCTATGCGAGCTCACCCATCATCTTCGAAGACCGCGTGATCATCCAGGTGGACCGGCACAAGGATTCCTATCTGGCGGCGTTCGACCTCAAGAGCGGCAAGAAAGTATGGAACGTGCCGCGGGTGGAGCGACCGGTCTGGAGCACACCCACGCTTCACACCACGACGACTCGAACCGATCTGATCGTGGTTGGCGGCGAATACGTCAAAGGCTACGACCCACGCACTGGGGCCGAACTCTGGAAGTTCAAGGACGAGGCCGAAGTGAAGACACCCACTCCCTTCGTGGCGGATGACCTCATCGTCTTCTCGGGCGGCTATCGCGGCCGGCCCATCTACACCATCAAGACCGGGGCCACGGGCGATATCTCCGAACCCGAGAACGCAAAATCGGGCGCCTACCTCGCGTGGAGAAGTGAGACGGGCGGTCCCTACACGACGACGCCCCTCGCTTATCAAGGAGTCCTTTACGCCGTGCGCGATGAGGGGATTCTCGGGACCTACGATTTCAAGACGGGCGCCCTTCTTTATCGCGAGCGCACGAGCGCCACGCACAGTGCGTCGCCGGTGGCAAGCGACGGGCGCGTCTATCTCGCGACCGAGGGCGGTGAGGTGATCGTGGTGAAGGCGGGCCGGGCTTTCGAGGTGCTGGCGCGGAATAATATGGGCGCGCCACTCATGGCGACACCCGCGATCTCCAATCGCACGATGTTCATCCGCACTCCGGGCGAGGTGTACGCAATCGGCGCCACGCTGTCGCCGAAGGCAAAAGCCGAGCACTGAGTCCTGCCAGCGGCCGCAATGTCGCGGCACTCTCACGCAGGGGCTTGTATCCTTCCTCACCGACAAAGCCGGTTTCGCGCCTCCGTTTGAGCGCCCTCACCGGTTCGGGACGGCGCCTTTCCGAATTATGACGCTGGCTGTCATATATCGGCGGCTAGCCTCCCGGCATTGCATTTCGAGGCGTCGCCCTCGTGAACGAAGGAAACCGCAGCCATGACTTTGAGCCAGAAGGCCGACGCGTCGAAACACGACGCCGGTGAGCGAAAAACACGTCGAGCCCACGACTCGAAACTGCCGTTGATTCTGGGCGCCCTCATCGTCGCGGCGTGCGGGGGCGCGCCTCAGGGCGGAGCAGGCGGGCCCGGCGGCGGCATGCCTCCAAGCGCCGTGGAGATGGTCACACTCGCCGAAAGACCCGTCGAGCAGACGACCGAGTTTGTGGCGTCCTTGAAGTCGCGCACTTCGGTCACGCTACAGCCGCAGGTCGACGGTCTCATCACCCGAATCAACGTGCGCTCGGGCGACCGCGTCGCCGCGGGCGCCACGCTCTTCGAGATCGATTCAGCTCAGCAGCAGGCCGCCGTCTCATCGCAGCAGTCGTTGCGCGCGGTTCGTCAGGCCGAGGTTGAAAACGCCCGGCGTCAGGCCACGCGGACACGACGCCTGTTCGAAGTGGGCGCTTCCAGCGAGCGGGACGCGGAAGACGCGGACACCGCGCTCAAAACCGCGGAGGCGCAGCTCAAGGCCGTCGAAGGACAGGTCCTTCAACAGAGCGCACAACTCGGCTACTACCGCGTGACTGCGCCTTCCCATGGCATTGTCGGCGATATCCCGGTTCGGCCGGGGGATCGAGTCAGCCCCCAGACAATTCTGACCACAGTGGATCAAAACGATTCTCTCGAAATTTACGTCAGCGTTCCCGTGGGCCAGGCGCCTCAACTCAAGGTGGGTCTTCCGGTTCGGATCGTCGATGGCGGAAGAGTCCTCGCCACCAACAAGGTGACGTTCGTTTCTCCAACCGTCGACGAAGCCACGCAGACCGTGCTCGCGAAAGCGACGCTGATCGACGGCCGCGGTCTATTCCGCCCCGACCAGTTCGTGCGCGCCGAAATCGTATGGAGCGCAGACCCCGGGCTCACGATTCCCCTCACCGCGGTGATTCGCGTCAATGGGCAGTATTTCGCGTGGGTCGCCGAGAGCGATGGCAAGGGCGGGCTCCTTGCGACCCAGCGTGGCATCGAGGTCGGCGAACTCATCGGCAACGACTACGTCCTCACAAAGGGACTGAAGCCGGGAGAGAAACTCATCGTGTCCGGGCTCCAGAAGATCTTCGCGGACAAATCTCCCGTGACCGCGGCACCGCCTGAAGCGAAGCAGCCTGAAGGCTCGAAGGTCAGGTAACCATGCTCGCTGATGTCTTCATCCGGAGGCCCGTCCTCGCCACGGTCTGTTCGATGCTCATCATCCTGGCGGGGGCGGTGTCGATTCCGAGCCTCCCCATCGCCCGCTTTCCTGACCTCGCGCCGCCGTCTCTGACCGTCACCGCGATTTACGTCGGCGCGAACGCGCAAACCGTCGAAAGCGCGGTCACGACACCACTCGAGCAGGCCATCAACGGCGTCGAGGGCCTGACGTACATGACGTCGTCGTCGACCAACAGCGGTTTTTCAACCATCACCGTCTCGTTCGATGTCGACCAGAACATCGATCTCGCCGCCGTCAATGTGCAGAACCGCGTCAACACTGCTCTGGGCCGCCTGCCCCCGGACGTCCGCCAGAACGGCATCAGCGTCATCAAGAACACCTCCGGGTTCCTGGGCGGCATGGGCTTCTTCTCGAAGAACAACCGCTACTCGAGCCAGTTCCTCTCGAACTACATCGACCAGTACGTGCGCGACGCCATCAAGCGTGTGAACGGCGTGGGCGACGTTTTGATCTTCGGCGAACGCAAGTTCGCGATGCGCTTGTGGCTCGATCCCGGCAAGCTCGCGGCGAGGCGCATCACCGCGTCCGATGTCGTGAACGCCCTGCGCGAACAGAACATTCAGGTGCCGGCAGGAGCTTTGGGCGACGCTCCTTCCGCGCCCGATCAGGCGTACACCATCAGCGTCCGCGCGATGGGTCGCCTCTCCGAGCCTCGCGAGTTCGACGAAATCGTCGTGAAGTCGGGCAAGGATGGCGCCCTGGTTCGAGTGAAGGATGTCGGGCGCGTCGAGCTCGGCGCCGAGACCTACGCATCCACGCTGCGCTTTCTGGGTCTTGAGGCGCAGGGCATCGGCATCACCCTTCTGCCCTCCGCGAATGCTTTGGACGTCTACCGCGATGTGGACGCCGAGATGCAGCGGCTTGCCAGGAGCTTCCCGCCCGGGATGGAGTGGCGGTGGGCGTTCGAACAGGTAAGCGTGGTCCGCGAATCGATCACCGAGGTCGCGAAAACCCTCCTCGAAGCCATCGTCCTCGTCGTCCTCGTGATGTTCCTGTTTCTCCAGAACTGGCGCTCAACCCTCATCCCCGCGATCACGATCCCCGTGTCCCTCATCGGCACGTTCGCGTTCATCAAGCTCTTCGACTTTTCGATCAACACGCTGACCCTCTTCGGCATCGTTCTCGCCACCGGCATCGTCGTCGACGACGCCATCGTCGTCATCGAGAACGTCGAGCGTCACATGAGCCAGTACCACAAGAATGCGCGGCAGGCGGCCATCGACGCGATGCGGGAGGTGTTCGGCGCGGTGGTGGTCATCGGTCTCGTCCTGGTGTCGGTCTTCGTGCCGGTGGCGTTCTTCCCCGGCGTCACCGGACGCCTCTACCAGCAGTTCTCGCTCACCATCGCGTTCGCCGTGGTTCTCTCGGTCTTCAACGCCGTGACCCTGACACCCGCACTTTCCGCTCTTCTACTCGACCGGGAGAGTCACGCGCAGGGCCGCTTCTTCACGGCGTTCAACCGATTCGTCGATCGGAACACCACGCGCTACGCGTCGTTCGTGCGCGCCTGCCTGGCCAAACGGGCCCTCATGATCGTGGTGTTCATCGGTGGTCTGGTCGCGACCTGGGGCATCTTCAGGATGGTTCCCACCGCGTTCGTCCCCGCGGAGGACGAGGGCTACTTCATGGTTCTCGTTCAAGCTCCCGCGGGCGCCTCGCTCGAGTACTCGACCAACATCGCCAAACAGGCCGAGAAGATCGTGACGAGCGACCCCGACGTCGCCGCGGCGTTCTCCATCATGGGCTTCAGCTTCTCGGGTGCTGCTCCGAACAACGGCATGCTGTTTGCGCCCCTCAGGCCTTACGAGGAGCGCCGGGGTAAGGGCCACGGGTTGAACGACGTTTTAGAGCGCGTCTCTCCACAGCTCTTCAGTATTCCGGGCGCTTTCGTCGTGGCCTTCCCGCCGCCTGCGATTCAAGGTCTCGGCACCTTCGCCGGTTTCCAGTTCGAGGTGCTCGATCAGACGGGTGCCGCCACCGTGGACGGACTCGGCGCAGCGCTTGGAGGTCTCATCGGTGAAGCGAGCCAAAACAAGAAGGTGCAGAACCTCTTCTCAAGCTTCAGCGCGGCCGATCCTCAGCTCATCGTCGACATCGACCGCGACAAGGCGCGAAGCCTCGGTCTGCCGCTTACGGAAGTGACGGACGCGCTGCAGGTGTTCCTCGGTTCGCAGTACGTGAACGACTTCGACTTCAACAACCGCGCCTACCGCGTCTACGTCCAGGCCGATCAGCAGTTCCGCTCGAGCCCGAAGGATCTGAAGCAGCTCTACGGTCGCGCTTTGAACGGCCAGATGATTTCCCTCGACAGCGTCGTGAAGGTCCGCGAAACGACGTCGCCACAGGTCATCAGCCATTTCAACCTCTCACGCTCTGCAGAGGTCAGCGGCGCCGCGGCGCCCGGTGTCAGCTCGGGTGAGGCGATGGAGGCGATGGAAGAGATGGCGAAGCGGCTGCCGCCTGGCTTCTCGTACGCCTGGGCCGGCCAGTCGCTCGAAGAGAAGAAGTCCGGGGCCCAGGCTGCGGGAATCTTCGCGCTCAGCGTGATTCTCGTCTACCTGGTTCTGGCCGCTCAGTACGAGTCGTTCATTCTGCCGCTCATCATCCTGCTCGGTGTGCCGCTCGCCATCCTGGGCGCGCTCGGCGCGCAGTTCCTCAGGGGATTCACGAACGATGTCTTCTGTCAGGTCGGCATCGTCCTGCTCGTAGGTCTTGCCGCGAAGAACTCGATCCTGATCGTCGAATTCGCGGAACAACTGCGCGAACAGGGAATGTCGATCGTGGACGCGGCCGTCGAGTCGTGCCGCATTCGGCTGCGGCCGATCCTGATGACGTCGTTCGCTTTCATCCTCGGCGTTTTGCCCCTCGCCTTCGCGACGGGTGCTGGGGCTGCCGGCCGCAATTCGATCGGCACCACGGTCGCCGGCGGCATGATGGCATCGACGTTCCTCTCGATCATTTTCATTCCGGTGCTCTACGTCGTCATCCGCACGATCGCGCCAGGACGCGGACGGCACTCGCACGATGAGGAGCCGCAGCCTCCTTCCGCGCCTGGAGGTCACACGCCGGCCGCCACGGTGGCCCTGGTACTTCTTCTGATCGGCTCGCTGACCGCTAAGGTCAGCGCGCAGACCGAGGCGCCAACCGCGTCCTCCGTGAGCCAGGTGGAGGCCATCGGCTTCGAACAGGCCATCAACCGCGCGCTCGAGAAGAATCCGACTGTGGGCATTGCCGCCGCGAACATCCTCCGCGCGCAGGGCCTGATGGAGCAGACCCGGTC